>NZ_MUFM01000009.1:0-121767 GCF_001996125.1 Salinivibrio sp. PR932
ATATTATTCTGAATTAATGGCTTAATTGTGGATTAAAAGACCAAATTATTACCAATGTTTAGATTGATTGGATTGYTTGCAAAATGATGTAACTACCACATTTTCGTTCATGGCATGTTGACATATTGTTACTCCAAGAATCACATTTTTGATGATATCTTTTTCATCTGTTACATACCTCACCCAGCCAATCTCAATAGAACGAGCTAGCTCACAGTCACCAGTCGAAATCACACGTAGCGTGATCAAATCATGAAATGAGCGGCTGGCCCCAATCAGCACAATCACTGCCAACGCCAGACCGCAAAACGCCGCAACCGAACACACAATAAAAAGGAGTGTGCAATGGGTGAACCTATTATCATTGATTGCGATCCGGGACACGATGATGCCATCGCGCTGGTGATGGCTTGTGCACTCGATCAGCTCACTATTAAGGCCATTACCACCTGTGCCGGCAATCAGACGCTGGATAAGACGCTTTACAACGCTAGACGGATCCTCACCTTATTAAATCGCCACGACATTCCTGTCGCAGGGGGAGCCCATAAGCCTCTGCTGCGTGACCTTGTGGTGGCGAATAATGTCCACGGTGAGTCAGGGCTTGATGGCCCTGAACTCCCTGCACCCGCGATGGACGCTCAACCCGATAATGCCATCAGTGTGATGGCACGCGTGTTAGAAGCTAGCCATCAACCGATAACGGTCGTCGCCACCGGTCCACTAACCAATGTCGCACTGCTGCTTGCGACTTATCCGCACCTAGCCAATCGCATCAAGCGTATCGTTCTCATGGGTGGAGGGGCCACATTGGGGAATTGGACCCCCGCTGCAGAGTTTAATATTTATGTTGACCCTGAAGCCGCTCACCGTGTGTTTCATTCAGGGATCCCTATCACCATGTTTGGCTTGGATGTGACCCATCAAGCCTTGGTCAAAGATGCCGACGTTGCCACTATCCGCGCCATTGATAACCCCGTGGCACAGACCGTCGCGGGGTGGCTGGAATTCTTTATGCGTTATCACCGCGATCCCAAGTGGCAACTCGACGGCTCGCCCCTCCACGATCCTTGTACGATTGCTTGGCTTATCAAGCCTGAGTTGTTCGATTGTGAATCCGTATGGGTGGATATAGAAACACAAGGCAAACTCACCACCGGAATGACTGTGGTTGATCGCTATCGAGTGACCGGTCATGCCGCTAACGCTGATGTGGCGATGAAGATCAACCGTGAAGGCTTTATCTCGTTACTGTGTGATTGTCTAACCCAATACAGCCAATAGGCGTACACAAAAAAGCGCGGCAATCGCCGCGCTGTCTATTCGGTATAAGTCATCATGGTCGCGCCAACCGCGCGCATCGACGACTAATATCGTGCCGTAACGCTCACGCCGCTAAAGGCGGTATAACCATTTAGCATGACATGATAACGACCCTTCTGGGTGCTCTGCACGGTGCACACTTCACTGTTACCATAGTTGTATGGACGACAGTCCCAGCTCGATAGCGTAGGTTTGGCGCCATAGCGAACATATAAGTCTGCATCACCCGACCCTCCGCTGATATTCACGCTAAGGCGCTGACCGGCTTCTACATCCACGTAGAAAAAGCGTTGCGCACCTTGCCCACCAGAGATGCCCGTGACCGGCTGACCATTTTTAAGCTTATCTTTAGGATCCGGCGTTGGACCACAATCTGGCTCACAGCTACTGTCAGCTTGGCTATAGAGCAATTTGTTAACCGTTCCGCGCGTGTCACTAATCTTACCCACACTGGCACGGTTGCTAATCAAGCTTGCTACTTGTGCAGGAGATAGGTTGCTGTTTTCTTGCAAATATAAAGCCGCCACGCCCGCAACATGAGGGGTCGCCATCGAAGTCCCGCTGATGGTGCGGTAGCCACCGTCATACCACGCTGACTTGATTTGAGAGCCCGGTGCGAACACATCGACACAGCTGCCCCAGTTTGAGAAGCTTGAGCGGCTATCGCTGCTGGTGGTAGAGCCCACGGTGACACCGCTTGGCTCACGGGCCGGTGAGCTGTTACATGCATCGGCATTGGAATTCCCTGCTGCCAACATAAAGCTCACACCCGATTGCACGGCACTGGCAACCGCTCTATCCAGTGCGGTTGATACACCGCCACCCAAGCTCATATTTGCCACTGACGGTCCACTGGCATTGGCTGCCACCCAGTCAACCCCGCCAATCACGCCGGACGTTGAACCTGAGCCGCTACAACTAAGGACTCTCACCCCAACGATGTCGACATTTTTGGCGACACCATATTGGCTTCCCCCGATAGTACCGGCCACATGGGTACCATGACCGTTACAGTCTGAGGCGTCATTGTCGTTATCAACAAAATCATAGCCAGAGCGAGCACGACCGCCGAACTCAACATGTGACGTTGTCACGCCAGTATCAATGACATACGCCGTCACACCTGTACCATCAAAGTTGGTACTGTAATTATTATCCAAAGGCAAGTTACGTTGATCAATGCGATCCAACCCCCAAACTGGATTGCTCTGGTTCGCGTTTGGGGTGATTACCGGGTCCAAGGAAATCGTTTTATCTTGTTCGATAAAATCAACTTGTGAATCCATGCGTAGCGCACGCAATTGCTCTGGTGTTAATTTGGCCACGAAACCACTCAGCGAGCGATCAAACACTTTCTCAACCTTAACCGCATGTTGGTTGACCATGCTGGAAACCGTTTGCTGTGTGAAGGTTTTTAACGCTTGTGGATCATCACTGAGTGTCATTGGTTGCTTAAACACCACAATGTATTGGTCCTCAATACCCTGCTTGTCTGATGCAACCACTAATGGAGCTAGCGTTTGCTGCTGAGCAATCGCTTGTTTACCGTCCTCTTGTTTTGCGAGCACAGAGGGTGAAGCAGTCACGAGTGCAGATGCGATACAGCAGCTAAGAACATGCTTTAACATATTGTATTCCTTACAATGGTTAAACGTAGAAAGTCATAATTGCCTACAAAAAACAACAAGCACGCTTATAAAGCTATGCATCAAAAAGCATTTTTTCTGCAGTGGGATTTGCTTTATTTGAGTAATCAATCAGCATTATTGACTATATTATTATTTACAATTTATTTAACTTTTTGTTTACAGTGAAAATTCGCACGCTCGATGCAGATCTTTATGTCTCACATGTCAGACAAATTAGATCTATTATTTTTGACATGATGCACAAATGAGATGAAATCTGATTCATTCTCGTATACAGAGAGTGAGCATTACCCAACAAAAAAGCCAGCGGCTAAGCGCTGGCGAAGAAAAAGGTAACAACTTGATTTAGAGAGGGTTAGTTTGGTTCTTCATGAATTAATACGCCGCCTTCGAGCGCGCCCACAAGAACATTGGGGACACTTGCGTCTTCAGACGTCACTGCAACACGTGTACCGGGACCAATCGCAGAGATAGGAGCTGCCATCATAAGAGGACCCAGCTCCTTGTCGTAGCACAACTTCCATGATGGTGCAGCGGCGGCGTGATCATTGGCGTAAAGTCGACATTTGTTTCTGTCCGGATCAATTAAACAATCCAGCCCATACTCAATGTCATCATAAAAAAACGACCATTGATAGTAGCCTGCATTAACACTGCAGGGCGTCTTGATAAAGCTTAAGGCCTCATTGGTGTCTTGAGTCAGCGTCAGGAAACGCTGCGCATCCGGCACCATCGCTAAATAGCCTAACGATTGTCCGTTAACATCGGCCACGGCGAGCTTTACTTCCTGCTCAACCATCGCGCGCTCATGATCGCCAATGTCTGGCAACATGGAATCGGGTTGTACTGAAAACGCCATTGTGTCGCTCCTTTGGTTGCTTCGCACCACTTTTAACAGTTATGTAACAACCAAAGATATAGATCAATTTCTCAGAAAAGTTTAGGCCGCTGCGCGGACAAACGATACTCCAAGCCATATCCTTCGAGACATCGCTCATTTCTCAAATAACGGCTTACACCTTGGTACAACAACGATTGCAGCCAATAAGAGACAGTATCCTGTCGCGCACAAAGCAATTAACAGCAGCAATGTCCAGTCTGCAACACCATTAAGCATGGAAAGTGATGAACCGGTTAGAGGTGGCGCACTGAGAGCAACAACAACACCAATGACACCACAAAAAAAGAGGGAACGCTTAGCGCTATCTAACGAAAACCGACGGAAAACGATCGCCGCCAGGACAGGCATAGCCACCAGTAATAGCAACCACATCCAGTAAGGAGAAAGAGAGTATAAGAATACAGTAATTACGGCATCAAGCGTCATGACGTGCACCTCCGTTATATTTTACCATCAAGCATTGCTTGATAGGCCGGTAGCAACATTTGCTCTTTCATTACCCAAGCCATCCAGGTTTCTTCTGTTGGACTAATAAAAGGAAACGAAGGCAGCAATGTCCCGCCATAACCAAATTCGGCTAATATTGCTTTACCAAACCCCGTGATAAGTGGGCAGGATGTGTAACCATTAAATTCAGCCTCCAAGGGCTTATCGTTTAGATAACTAATAATATTGGCTTCAACAACCGGTACTTGCTTTTTCACACTCGCGGCCGTTTTCGATAGCGGAATACCGGTCACATCACCAACCCCAAAGACGTAAGGAAACCTTGGGTGCTGCAACGTATATTGATCCGCCGCCATCCACTCGCCTTGATGAGGACCTTGGTCCCAAATAAGGTCGCTATGCTTAACCACATCAGGAGCACTCATTGGTGGGACAACGTGAATGTAATCATATTCTTCTTCTATCGTCTGGCCCGTGCCTAAAAGCGAGAAACGTGCTTGTTTATGCTCAGCATCAATTCCAATTAACTTCTTCTCGTCAGCAATCTCGACACCCTGCTCGCTAAAGCGTTTCATCACAAAGTCGTTATAAACAGGAATAGAGAACAAACGCTCTTTAAACGGTGTGGTAAAGCTCACATCAAACGCCTGACGGTGACCGCTTTGTTCAAGACGAGCAAGCGAGGTAAACGTCATTTTGAGTGGAGCACCTGCACACTTAATAGGTGTATCCGCCAATGTGAAAATGGCTTTGCCCTCTCCCTTATCCATAAACTGCTTAAAAGCCATATCAGTGGCTTGTGCACCTGCCGGGCCGGGATAAACGCTCCCAATACCACGCTGACCCACGAGAGACTCCTCCATCCCCTCTATGAGGTGATAGTTCAACTGCGTACCCATAGCGACAACTAGTATGTCGAAGCTGAGCTTGACACCATCCTCGAGTTCAACTTGCTTCTCATGTGGCATCAGGGATACAGCATTCTGTTGATGCCAGCGAATACCTGTTGAGAGCCACTCCTCCGTCGTGGAGATAAGCTGTGACGCTTTCCAAAGGCCGGAAGCGACCAACGTTTGTCCAGGTTGATACAAGTGCTGTTTTCTTGCGCCTACTAGACTGATGTTTCTTGCCGGGAGACGCTGCGCTAATCGATTAGCGAGTGCGATACCTGCCGCGCCATTTCCCACAATGATAATCTTGGCTTGGCTTTGTGCGCGAGAAGGTACGCTGACAGGAAGCATGGTGAGGGCGCCGGCTCCCGCCAGTAATTTAAGAAAATGACGGCGTTCTGAAATAGAATTCGAACGTACCATAAGCTAACCAACATTAAGTAAGTAATAACTTAATTAGTAGTTAACAAATAATGTATGCGCAATATCTCCAAGCATAAATTTGAAACCAATAGGCTATTACCGCATCAGCCACCAGCGCATTAAGCGTTTGTACCAGCGGTTGTACGGCGGTTTGACTAAAAAGCTGGTGTCCCATTTATCGCGGGTGAGGACGGTTTTACTGTGGCTAAAGGTGTAAAAGCCTTCAATACCGTGGTAATGCCCCATGCCGGAATCGCCAATGCCGCCAAAAGGCGCATCTTCGGCAGCAACATGAAACAAGGTTTCATTAATCCCCATCCCGCCGGCGTGAAGCTGTGTGGTGACTTGCGTGCGTTTCTTCGCATCATTGCTCATCAAATACAAAGCGAGCGGTCGCGGGCGCGCCTGAATATAACTCAACGCCTCAGAGAAATCTTGATAGGTAACCACAGGCAGAAGCGGACCAAAAATCTCTTCTTGCATCACCCGCATATCATCGGTGACTTGGGTCAACAACTGGGTCGGCCAACGTCTTTTTTCTGCGGTCGGCATGGTTTGCTGGTCGAGTGCACACCAACGACGCGCTCCCTTATCAAGGGCATCTTGGAGCGTTTCTTGTAGCCGTGTCGCTTGAGTTTGATTAATGATCTGGCTGTAATCCGGATTGGTTTCAAAGTCAGGGTATAGAGCTCGAAATGCCCGTTGATAGGCGTGGATAAAGGCCTCTTGGCGATGCTCAGGGCAAAGCACATAATCGGGAGCAACACATATCTGCCCGGCGTTTAAACACTTACCATAAATGAGCCGCGACACAGCGATATCCATGTCAATCTGATCATCAATAATCACCGGTGACTTGCCTCCCAATTCGAGGGTCACTGGTGTCAAATTATCGGCTGCAGACAGCATGACTTGTCTTCCAACCTGGGTTGAGCCGGTAAAAAAGAGGTGGTCGAACTCTAACTCGGTAAAACGGCGTGATACTTCAACTTCCCCTTCAATCACAGCCACTTCAGTTGGGCTAAACACCTCAGCGATTAACGCGCGTAATACTCGATTGGTGTTAGGCGTGAACTCCGAAAGCTTAAGCATTACGCGATTGCCGGCCGCCACCGCGCAAATCAGCGGACTCACGGCCAGCATGATCGGAAAATTCCAAGGCACGATAATCCCAACTACGCCTTTGGGTTGTTGATGCACCACTAATTGCGTTCCCAGCAGAGTTATCCCGGTACGCCGCTTTTGCGGCTTCATCCATCGTTTTAAACGACGACGGGTGTAATCAATCTGGTGTAGCAGAGGCAGAATGTCGGCTATTTCCGTATCAACGGGCGCTCGATAGCCATAATCATCACTCAAGGCTTGTTGTAACGCAGACGATTTTTGCTTGATGGCCTGACGCAAGCGCAGTAGCGCATCTCGCCGATGAGGGTAATCTAAAAATGGTACTTGAGAGGCCTGCGCTTTCTGCGCGTCGAACGTCTCGCGCATCGTTCTCACATCTTCCAACCATTGAGATCCTGACTCCGTCATTCGTGTCTCCTGATTATCAACATTACTGCCCTCATCACTCATTGATGACACAGCCAACCCTTTCACGCAATAGCACGTGCTCCTCCATAACGAGTGTTCACTTTCACATCACTCAATAAAACAGATCGATATCATGATAATGATCACAATAGATCTTATTTTTCCTTATTTTTTGTGAGGGATAACGAAAACGCAACAAAAAGTAACACGCATTTCACGACTCGGCTATAACATACGCCTCGCCTAATAAATAAGACAATAAGGTCCACTCACTTAAACAGCCTGAGTGGGAGTCATCACTGTCCCGACAACATACCAATGAGCCAATTAAAACGATGAAACGATCCCAAGACATTACCGATGCAGTTGGCAAAACCTTCTCGATCCGTGTCAATGGCGAGACGGTTCCTGCCATCGCTGGAGAAAGCGTGCTAAGCACCTTGCTTGCGAGCAATATCCGTGCGCTATCTAAAAATGATTATGGCCGATTAGCGAGTGCCTATTGCGGCATGGGCGTGTGTCATTGCTGCACGCTGGAAATCAACGGCCGCCATAAACAACGTGCGTGCCAAGTCGCCGTTCAGCCGGATATGGATGTCCGCACTGAAGCCAACATTGTAGTTGAGAGCAAGGATCTTGAACGCAGTACCGTCGAGCAAGGAGAAACCCATGTCTAAACCTGTTGTTATTGTTGGTGCTGGACCTGCCGGCTTGTCTGCCGCGGTCACACTGGCCAAGCACAAGGTTGCCAGTATTATTGTTGATGAAGCGCCCAAACCCGGTGGCGTCGTCTACCGTGGTCCGTGGCGAGATGCTGACGCGCTGCCTCACTTGGATGACAAATGGAAGGCCACTTCACAATCCCTGCGCGAACAATATCGCCAGCATCAGGATTTGATTGACCTACGTAGTTTGACACGGGTACTGGGGCCAATGGCGGATCAACACCTCCTCACTGCTCATGAAGACACGCTATCAACGATTGACTATGAGCAGTTGATCCTCGCCACCGGTTGCCAAGAGCGCAGCATTCCCTTTCCCGGCTGGGATATGCCTGGGGTGATGCTTCTCGGGGGTATCCAACTTCAAATAAAAAGCGGCTTGGTGCGTCCCGGTCACCGCTGCGTGATCACCGGCACAGGGCCTTTGCTCGTCTTGGTTGCTTGTCAGCTTCACAAAGCCGGTTGTGATATCGCGGGTATCTATGAAGCGGCGCCATTCAAAGACTTGGCACGTGAAACACTCGCCCTCCTCAACCGTCCACAGCTCGCGCTAGATGGCCTCTCGATGATGATGTATCTCAAACGCCACCATATCCCGATGCATTACGGTTGGGGCGTAGTCAAAGCCTCGGGTGACCCCCAAGTCGAGCACGTCACGGTAGCCCCCTACAGTAAAGACTGGCACCCAGATGTTAGCCGTGCTGAAACCATAAATGCTGATTTGCTTGGTGTGGGTTACGGCTTTGCGGCACGCTCTCAGCTTGCGCAACTAATGGGACTAGATATGCAGTACGATCACATGAGCGGGGCGATCCCCGTGGTGGACGAGTGGCAACGAGCCAGTGTCGACAATGTTTACTGCGCCGGTGATACCGTGAAATTTGCCGGCGCAGAAGCCGCCATGTTGGAAGGAAAGATTGCGGCGTACTCCGCACTGAAGGCACGCAATATTTCAATGCCTAATCTTGACAATGAGTTTAAGGCTCTACGTCATCAGCTCGAAAAGAGCTACCGTTTCCGTAAAGGCTTTGATACGGCAGGCTACCGTCGCCCAGGCCTGCTCAGTTTGCCGGAAAAAGACACAGTGATCTGTCGCTGCGAGCAAGTGAAAAAGGCGGACATTGATAACGCCATCAATCAAGGCGTCAAGGATGTGATTACGTTGAAAATGCGTACCCGCGTTACCATGGGTGACTGCCAAGGAAAAACCTGTGCGCACTACTGCTACGACCGACTCAATGAGAGCACGACGTCGCCTCAGCCTTTGATTCGCCCTCGATTCCCACTCGACCCTATTCCTTTTGCTGCGTTGGAGGATGACGCATGAAACAGTACGACATCGTAATTTGTGGCGGCGGCGTGATCGGCGCATCGGTGGCTTACCATTTAAGCCGCGAGCGCGACTTATCCATCGCGGTTGTCGATTATAAATACCCCGGAAACGCCTCACGTGCGTCAGCCGGTGGCCTATGGGCGATGGGCGAGTCAACCGGCCTTGGTTGCGGCGTTATCCTGTTTAAAACCCTTTCTAAGCAGATGCAAGAAAGCGGCGAAGGTGGATCACCAGAGATCAAACCGCACATTATGCCCAAACCCTTCTTCGATATGGCGATGCTGTCTAACCAGCTCTATCCGGCATTGTATGATGACCTGATGACGCATCACGGTGTGGACTTTAAGTTTGAGCGTACCGGTCTGAAGTTTGTCATGTTTGATAAATACGACAAACTCTATGCCGAGCACATTGCGGCAGCCATACCTGATCGCCAAGAGCATGTCCGCTGGGTGTCTCAAGAAGACCTTCACGCACAAGAGCCTAACGTGTCGCGCGCTGCCATTGGTGCGATGGAGTTTGAGGGGGATCACCAAATCAACCCCTATCGCCTCAACGAGGCCTATTTGGAAGCAGCACGGCAAAACGGTGTCGAGCTATATCTCAATACCAAAGTTACGGGTGTGGTGAGACAAGGTAACCGCGTTGTCGCGGTTGAAACAGAAAACGGCAAGCTAGGTTGTGGCACCATGATTAACGCGGGTGGCGCATGGGCGGAAAAACTTAGCTTGTGGGCGACGGGCATGCCAATGCCTGTCTTCCCAGTCAAAGGCCAAGTGATCGTCTCCGAGAAGCTACCGAAGCTTTTAAATGGTTGTTTAACCACCAGTGATTGTTACATCGCTCAAAAAGATAACGGCGAAGTCTTGATTGGCTCAACCACCGAAGAGCGTGGTTTTGATACCACCACAGACATCAAGTACATCAAGCAGCTGGCACAAGGCGCCATGAAGTCTATCCCCGAGCTGAAAAAGATGAATATCAAGCGCTGCTGGGCAGGCTTGCGTCCGGGCTCACCTGATGAACTGCCAATTCTTGGTGCAGTGCCGGGTATTGACGGTTACCTCAATGCATGTGGGCATTTCCGTACCGGTATGTTGACCTCTGCCATCACCGGAAAGGTGATGAACGAAGTGGTACGTGGTCTACCAACGACCATTGATCTTGAACCCTTCTCCTACACGCGCTTCTTGAATGACCAAGGAAAAATGATCGGTAACTATCATCTTGAAGTCGCGTTACCTTAATTCCAATTACATGGACCCAACCACTAAAGCCTGCCTCAGTGCAGGCTTTTTTTGTTACTAAGCTGTAACTTAGCGCTGATTTCCAAGCCGAATTTAGCGTGATAGACCACAGAACGCCGTTCGATTATTTGGCAAATATTGTCGCTTTATTGATCACAGGCTTATACTGGATTTATCGCTGTGTTTGTCAGCAATCTTCGCTGTTATCGATAGGAAATGTGGTAGGCATGAACGACGAGCCATCAAAAAACGCAATACTGACGGAAAGTGGCACTAACGAGCTCGAGATCATCGAGTTTCACCTTATGAAACAACTTCCGGACGGCAGTACAAAAACCTGTTACTACGGGATTAACGTCGCCAAAGTCCGTGAAGTTATTCAAGTGCCTGAAACAACCGATTATCCCAATGCACAGCCTCACATGATTGGCGTGTTTTCTTCTCGTGAAAAACTCACTCCCTTGATTGATCTCGCAGGCTGGCTAGGGGTGCCAACCCGCCCAGAAAAAGACAACAAGTTTGTGATTGTCACCGACTTTAACAACATGACGAATGGGTTTTTGATCGACAGTATTAGTCGCATTCACCGTATCTCGTGGGAAGCGGTGGAGTCACCCAGTCAATTCCTAGAAGCTGGAGAACAAGACTGTGTGGTTGCGGTGGTTCGCAAAAACAACAACCTCATCATGATTCTTGACTTTGAAAAAATCATCGCCGACATCAACCCCGAGTTGAGCATGGAAAAATATGACGTGACCCAAGACCGCAGCGTCAATATTTCCGAAACCAGTGCGAAAAAGCGAGAAGCAAAAACCGTATTGGTGGTTGATGATTCTGCCTTTATCCGCAGCCTGATCGAAAATACGCTACGTTCAGCGGGCTACAATATTTTGTCTGCGAAAGACGGTGGCGAAGCCTTTGAGAAGCTGATGGAGTTTGAGAAAATTGCGAAAGAAGAAGGTGTGGCGATCACTGAATTTGTGGATGCCATTATCTCAGATGTCGAAATGCCACGCATGGATGGTATGCACTTGGTCAAGCGCTTGCGTGAACAAGACACCTACAAAACCATGCCTATCGTGATGTTCTCCTCCATCATGAGTGAAGACAACCGCGCTAAAGCCTTACAGCTTGGTGCCAATGACACCATTACCAAGCCAGAAATTGGTCGCATGGTCGGACTGGCAGATAAGTATATCTTTGGTGCCCCACTCGACGATTGATAACGCGAGTACTCGCCTACCACGCCCGTGGCTCTCACCGCAACAAAAAAAGGCTGCCGTCAAGGCAGCCTTTTGATTATTCAATTAATTCAAAGGTTAGTGGCTTGTGATCCGCTATGCGACTGATAACGTCGGCCATTGAAATAGGCCTTTGCGGCTTGGTTTACCTTCGGCGCCAACAGTAGGCCAGAGACCATGGTCGGCACCGCCATCAATCCGTACGCTCCGATCAAGAACAAGAACACCACATCTAGCGACACCACTGCCCCCAGCACGACCAGTGAGAGATACAGATACTTGTAGTACTGGCCGGCTTTTTCACCGAACAAATACACAAAGCACTTATAGCCGTAATACCAGAAGGTAAAGACGGTGGTAAAAGAGAGGATCAGCACTTGTGCCGCTAGCAACCACGCGCCTGGTGCACCAAACGCCGCTTTGAAAGCCGCCATGGTCAAACTCACGCCTTGCATGCCCTCAGCTTGATCGAGCACACCAGTGACGAGAATGACTAAGGCGGTACAGCTACAAACAATTAAGGTATCGATGATAGGACCCAAGCTCGCCACCAAACCTTCACGCACAGGCTCATTGGTTTTCGCCGCACTGTGTGCCATGACTTCAGTGCCAATCCCTGCCTCATTAGAAAAGGCACCACGACTCACACCGATGATGATCACACTTAGTACTCCACCAAACATCGCATCCGGTGAAAACGCACTGGTAAATATAGACTGGAACACACCGGGTACACGTTCCGCATTGAGCGCCAACGCGGCTATCGCCATGACCATATAGCTTCCCGCCATCAAAGGCACCAAAGCCCCAGCGACGTCAGCGACACGCTTAAGGCCACCCCAAATCACCATGCCGACGAACACGGCGAGAACAATGCCCATTCCCCACGAGAAGGCACTGCTCTCTAACCAAGCGACCCCCGGAAACAGTTGAGTTTGCACCACAGCGCCGAGTTGGTTGATCTGAAATGACGGCACAAATCCCATCAAACCTGCAATGGCAAACATCACCGCCAACCATTTAAACTTCGGGCCCAACCCATGCTGAACCGTATACATGGGGCCACCGTGTACATTTCCCTTGGCGTCTTTGTGGCGGTACATGACTCCCAGTGTGCAGGTGTAGAACTTAGTCGATACCCCCAGTAACGCGGTAAGCCACATCCAAAAAACCGCCCCCGGTCCCCCCGCACTCAGCGCCAACGCGACACCCGCGATATTGCCAAGACCTAGCGTACCGGACAGTGCTGCCGCTAAGGCTTTGCGATGAGATAAATCACCATGACCGCTGCCATCATCCACTTTACCGGTTAATAGCTTGACGCTATGCGCCATATAACGAAAAGGTGTGAGCTTTCCGTATAGGGTGAAAAACAATCCGCCACCGACCAGTAAGATCAGCATCGGTTTTCCCCAAATAAAGCCTACAAAGGCATTAATCCATTCTTCAATCATGTCTCGCATCCTTTCTTGATGCTTGGCTAATTACTTTGCTCTCTAGACTCCGGCCTAGTCGATGCACGCCAACCAGCAAAATAATTAGACCATAAAGCAATAAATTCTTACTGGCGTGACTAAAAACCCATCCAAACTACGGCGAAATCCGTAATTTCGCGACAAAAACCCGGCCAATACGTGACTTATATCTCATTAGCAATGCACTGAGGTGAATAATTACCGTAGCACTTTGATTTGAACACAAATAAATAAACCGACCCGCACCTAACCAAAGCAACACGGGCACAAAACGTTTAACCTTACTTTTCGCCGGTGTTTAGCCCCAGTGCCATTCGCTATACTTCGCGCGTCTTTTGAACCCACAATCCATGCACTGGATTTACGCTCCAGCCAGCAAGAGGAAACAACATGTCCGCCTACGTTATTTGTGCGCTTTATAAGTTCGTCACCCTTGATGACTACCAAGATCTTCGTACCCCGCTGCAAGAGGTGATGGAAAAAAACCAAGTGCGCGGCACGCTACTGCTCGCTAAAGAAGGGATTAACGGCACCGTCGCCGCCCGCCGCGAAGGCATTGATGCCCTGTTTGCTTGGTTTAAAAACGATGCTCGCCTTGCGGACATTGACTACAAAGAGTCTTTTGAAGACAGCCAACCTTTCAATCGCACCAAGGTAAAGCTGAAAAAAGAAATCGTCACCATGGGTGTTGAGGGGATTGATCCTCGCCATACAGTCGGTACCTACGTGAAGCCGACGGAATGGAACGATCTGATTAGCGATCCTGAGGTGCTGGTCATTGATACACGGAACGACTACGAAATTGAAATCGGGACCTTTGAGCGCGCGGTTAACCCTCACACCGAAAGCTTCCGTGATTTTCCCGATTATGTAGAAAAGCACCTCGATCCAAGCAAGCATAAAAAAGTCGCCATGTTCTGTACCGGTGGCATTCGGTGCGAAAAATCAACGGCCTTTTTGAAGGAAAAAGGCTTTGACGAGGTCTATCACTTAGAAGGTGGGATCCTAAAATACCTCGAAGAAGTGCCTGAGAGTAAGAGTCTTTGGAATGGCGAGTGCTATGTGTTTGATGGCCGCGTGGCGGTAAATCATTCGCTCGAGAAAGGATCGTACGCCATGTGTAATGCATGCCGCCTACCGATCACCAAAGCCGATATGGAAAGCGAACACTATGAGCAAGGCGTATCCTGTCCGAAATGCTATGACAAACACACCGAGGAGCAGAAAGCGCGTTTTCGTGAGCGCGAACGCCAAGTGCAACTGGCTCGCGAGCGTGGAGAGCAACATGTGGGCGGCGAAGCAAAACATATCATCGAAGCGCGGCGTGCGATGAGAAAGCAAAAGAAACAAGCACAGAAGAAAGACGTTTAATCAGTCCATAACTGATACGAGACTTTACACGGCACGCAATGGTAGCGTGCCGTTTTCGTTTCTATCTCCTCTCCTGCTAAGCTATAGTCGTCATTGGCGATACCTAAGCGAATCATACCGATACGCACACGGATGGCCTGCAAGGAGAACATGTGATCGTTGGCCCACTCTACGCGCTCATCGGCGCTGCGCTCGTTTTAGTGACGGTTTGGACACCTTGGCTTGCTCTCGATGTGCTGCTGCTTTGGAGTGGCATCGCCTTTATTGCCGTCAGTTTTGCATACTGGCGTAATCAACCGCGCCTTTTTCGCAAGCGATACACTGGCCAACTCCCAACCCTCATCCATGGACTATTTGCGCCATTTTTCGTTTGCACGCACCTTTATAATCGCTGGGCACGTCATCGTGATACCGAGCCTGCTATTCAAAAAATTGCATCCGGGCTTTATGTTGGCGCGCGGCTGACGCGTCACGATCTGAACTACATTCAAACTCAAGGCATTGGCGGCATTTTGGACGTGACCGCTGAATTCGAGAGCTTAAACAGTTTTAGCGAGACCCGTGAAATCAGTTACCTCTCGGTGCCTGTCCTCGATCATGCGTATCCTTCCCGTAGCCAATTGATGCGAGCGTTGCAGTGGATCCATCAGCAACGCATGCGTGGCGAGACCGTGGTGGTGCACTGTGCGTTAGGCCGTGGTCGCTCTGTGATGGTGGCTGCGGCATATTTATGGGCCCTAGAGCCGGACAAAAACCTCAACAGCGTACTAAACAGCATCCGCTCAATACGTCCCAAAGCTCAGCTTAATCGGCGCCAATTTCGGGCACTATCACGCTTCCAGCAAGACGGTGCATTAAGACTTGATCGACCCATTGCTTGGATTATCGCCAACCCAGCAGCGGGTGGTGGTAAGTGGCAAAAGCACAAACGGTATATTCAAGACTATTTAGGCGAAGGCTATCGCGTGGTGGTCCATCATACTCGCCACAATCGACGTACCTATCAACTTGCGTGTCGCGCCGTGGCACACCATGCCGATGTCGTGATTGCCGCAGGCGGGGATGGCACAGTCAATGCGGTAGCGCGTGCGCTGGTCAACACCGACACGCCGCTCGGGGTACTGCCCCTTGGCACCGCCAATGCGCTTTGTCATGCACTTTGGGGGATCAAATCGAAATTCCTCAGCATTGATGCCGCTTGTGAGGTGATTCTCGATGGCATCCCTAATCGCATCGACACCGCACGTTGCAATGGCCGTGTCGCGTTATTGGTTGTAGGTGTTGGCTTTGAGCAACAAATGATCCGCTATGCGGCGCGTGAACAAAAAAACCAAAGTGGGCAATGGGCCTATTTGCAAGGGTTACTGGGTGCGGCAAACCAAAATGCCAAAATGACCTTATCGATTCGTATCGATAAGCAGCCGTCTCAAACCATTGAAACCACCAGCATGGTCATTGCCAATGCCGCCCCAATGACAACCTTACTTGCCCAAGGCCGTGGTCAACCGAATCACGCGGATGGCAAGCTCGACGTCACTTGGTTGACCCCATCGGCAACCAAGACTGGTGCGGTTCTCTCGCTCGCTGAGCTCGCCCTTACCAGCTTACTCGATACACCCGTCGGTCGCTTCACACATCACCAACAGGCGACCCATGTCGCCGTGCGCTTTCCGCATACCACCGACTATGTCATCGATGGGGAAATTTATCGCGACCGCAAGCTCGACATTCGTATTCAGCCGCGATCGCTATCGATCCTTTCTCCCGCTGTTGAGGACGAAGAGACTGAGTGATACTGATTCAGTTTGTTGTATAGCGTTTTCGGACTAATGCCAAGCACTTCAGCCGTGCGCGTTTTATTGCCATCACAACGTGCCAAGGTTTGGGTAATCGCTATACGCTCTAGCGCGTCTAACGTCAGCGATTCGGGTAACATGATCGCCGTCGATGAGTTGGTAGGCGTGATCACCGCTTGCGGTAAGTCATCGGGCAAAATCGTCTCAGCACAAAGCAAATAGCCATGCTCAATCGCATGCTTGAGTTCGCGAACATTGCCGGGCCAACGGTGGGCATTTAAGCGTTTTATCGCTTGAGGGTCGATCCCCTTCTGGGTGTGGAATTGATGATTGAGTTCGGCCAAAAAATGGGTCGTCAGTGCTTCAATGTCTCCCTCTCTCTCCCGAAGGGGTGGCACATTGACCACAAACTGAGCTAAGCGATAGTAGATATCTTCACGCAATCGTGAGGATGCGATTGCTTGTTGTGGGTCGCGGTTAGTCGCCGCGACAAGACGAACATTGGCGCGTTGATTGTGTGTCGAGCCCACTGGGCGATATTCTCCGGACTCCAACACACGTAGCAACTTTACCTGTAGCGCTTGTGGCATTTCGGTGATTTCATCAAGAAAGACGGTGCCGCCTTCCGCTTGATGAAAAATACCCGCGTGATCTTGGTGTGCCCCTGTAAATGCGCCTTTCACATGACCAAACAACTCGCTCTCTATCAACTCAGGGCTTAGTGCCCCGCAGTTAATCGCCATAAAGGGGGCGTTAGGGTCACAACCTAATCGATGTAAGGTTTTCGCAACATGCTCTTTACCCACCCCACTCTCGCCAACAATCAATACGTTAGCACCGGTTGGACCCAGCCGTTTTAAGACTCGATACAAATGCCGCATGGGCGATGAACTGCCGAGCAAGTATCCGAACTGGTTCGCTTGACTCGTCAATATCGGTTTAGTCGCTCGACAAGATTGTCCTTGCTGCATCAGCGTGTCATCGATGAACGCCTGAATCAACTCGGGATCCACGGGCCGCCGAAAAACCGTCGCGACACATTGTTGCGCCTTGGCATTCCAGTCGGGATGCGGGTCCCCGCGGCTGAGTAAAAGCCACTCGGTGTCAGGCGATTGTTCCATCCGTTGCCAGATAAGCTCCGCATCGTCTCCCAATTCATCAAGATCACACACCACCAGATCCGCAGGCGCGGCTTGCCACGCCCGAACTCCCTGCTTAACGTCCGTAACTCGTGTGGTGTCGGCATCTGCCTGACGCAATATGTCGCTCATCCAGTTTATATCTTGCTCGCTTAACAAAAGAGCGACAGAAATCCGAGACATCACCGAGCCTCCTTGATGGGTGTTTGGTTACCGTGCCATAGGCGGACGGCTCTCTCAACAATGAAAGTCATTTTTACAGGTTTATCTGTAAAAATTACAGATCCATTGACTTGAATCTCAGCAAGCAAAAACAAAAACTATTTATTTTTCAGGTAATTGAAATGTTGGCATGGCCTTCGCAATAGATTCTTTCAGCAACACCACGAGGTTGCTCAAATTCATCAAATAAGGAGGGTTCAATGAAGACGACTCTGCAAGGTCGATTTCATCCTTTATTTGTCGCAATGGGGTTTGCACTTGCACTGGGTGCCACCAGCGCGCATGCAATCAGCAACAATCAATGGCAAGATCAAGCCAAAGACGCTTGGATTGACGGTAAAGCTGAAACCATGCTGTTGGTAAACACAAACCTCAATAATTTCGATATCGACACAGATGTAGAGCAAGGTGTGGTGATACTCACAGGTCAAGTGGATACTGAACTGGATAAAAGCTTGGCCAGTGGATTGGTCGAAAAAATAGACGGCGTGTCCGGGGTTAAAAACGAACTCACTGTCTCGCAACAAGCAAGCCAAGCCGCCGATCTCGGCCAGACCGTGGTCGATACCAAAATTGCGGCGTCACTGAAGACAAGTTTGCTACTCGACCCAGACATCAGCGGCACCAACATCGAAGTGTCTGTTGATGATGGCGTTGCCACACTCTCTGGCGAGGTGAGAAGCGATGCGGCCCGCGATTTAGCCATATTAATGGCGGAAAACGCACAAGACGTGGAACGTGTCGTTGATAATCTTGAAATTACCGGAAATGCATAAGCAATGACGTTAAGCGTCATCAAATGCCACTGACTTAACCGAGGAGGTGTTATGCGCCGCCAAGAGATGATTGATAAGTTCCATGAACGCTTACACAGCTGGAACCAAGAAATTGATAAACTTGAAGCAAAAGCTGATGTTGCCTCCGCGCATGCAAAAGCGGAATATCGCGAAACCATAGAGCATTTACGCGCCCGCAAAGCACAAGCGAAAACGCGCATCGATGAATTGCAAGATGCGAGCGATGAAGCATGGGATGAAATAAAACAAGGGGCAGAGCAAGCTCTCGGTTCGCTGAAAAGCGCCTATGACTCTGCCAAGCAGAAATTCTAATCTGCCATGAAAGCAATAAACGCCGCTCCTCGGGGGCGGCTTTTTTATGTCGCTATGTTAAGGTGAGCCTTGTTGAGGGCAAGGAGGAACAATCATGCAGGCTCCCGCACTGTTCATAGCGATTTTAAGCGTATTTGGCGCAATGTGTGCCATTCAATTTGGCGCTTCGTTTGCCAAACAGCTATTTCCTCTAGTGGGTCCTGTGGGCACATCAGCATTACGTGTCGGCTTTTCGGCATTGCTACTCTGCCTCGTCTTTCGGCCTTGGCGCCAATGGCCGCGAGGCCGACATTGGCGAGCCATCATCGTCTACGGCAGTTGTCTTGGCGGCATGATGTTACTGCTCTATCTAGCCATCGAACGGATCCCGCTTGGCATTGCGGTAGCACTTGAATTTACCGGCCCGTTGCTCGTGGCGTTGCTGTCCATTCGACGGGCGCGAGATAGTCTGTGGGTTATCTTAGCGGTGGGCGGGGTCATCACCCTCTTACCCGATCTTTCTGGTGTGGATGCACTTGATCCGATTGGCGTCGCCTACGCGCTTGCTGCGGGTGGCTGCTGGGCAGGCTACATCCTTTTTGGCCAAAAAGCAGGCAACCTTGCACCCGGTGGTGGTACGGTGGCATTGGGTATGAGTATTGCCGCTTTGTATCTGGTGCCAGCCGGTTATATCGCGACCGATGGCGCCATTTTGCAATGGCATTTATTGCCTTTAGGGATTGCTGTCGCGTTGATCTCTAGCGCCATCCCTTATTCGTTAGAGATGATTGCCCTTCGTAATATGCCAAAGCAAACCTTTAGTGTCATGATGAGCTTAGAGCCTGCCGTGGCAGCGATGGCGGGCTTGTTGGTGCTCGACGAACAGCTTGCGCTTCGTCAGTGGCTCGCCATTGGTATGGTGATCACCGCATCACTCGGCAGCACATTATCGGCAAGACGCTCACGCACCCATTAAACAAATAGGCCAGCCGACAGGTGCGTAAACTAAAAAAGGTGCCGCCATGGCACCTTTTTCATCTTAGTTCGAGTCTTGTTGCAATCCAGCCGTGTTAGCTCGCTGCACTGAGCGGCACGGTACGCACACTGCCTCGCTGTTGCTCAATATAATCCGCAATCGCGGCTTGTTGTTCTTCGGAGAGATACAAGCCAAGTTTGGTACGACGCCATAATGCATCTTCGGCATGCTGAACAAACTCATACTTAATCAGATAGTTGAGCTCAGCCTGATACACACCGTCTGCAAATCGACGACCCATGTCCGCTTCGCTTTGACACCCAGCGAGCATTTGGTGTGTACGTGTGCCATAAGTATCTGCAAAACGTTGTGCCGTCACTTGCGCTAACCAAGGATAACGCTGCATAAACGATGCTGCCAACTGTTCGCGTGTGCAGCTAAAGTCGCCGCCCGGTAGCGCACCATTTGCGGTCCAAGGCTGACCCATCTTGTCAAAGAAAGGCGCCAGTTTGCGCATGGCTGACTCTGCCAACTTCCGATAAGTGGTGAGTTTACCACCGAAAATCGACACGAGCGGCGCTTGATTGCCCTGTTGCTCCAATTCAATGGTGTAATCTCGCGTGATCGCCTGCGGTGAATCAGACTCATCATCACACAATGGACGCACACCGCTATAGCTCCAAACGACATCGTCTCGAGATAACTGTTTGGTAAAGTGCTGGTTAACCACATCGACCAAGTAATCCACTTCGGCATCATCAATTTTCGCCGCACGCGGATCGGCTTTGTGCTCCACATCCGTGGTACCAATCAGCGAGAATTTATCCAGATAAGGGATCACAAACACAATGCGACCATCGTTGTTCTGCAAGATGTACGCCTGTGGGTCTTGATGAATGCGTGGCACCACAATGTGTGATCCTTTGATCATACGAATACCACGCGGTGATTTCTCGTGCAGGCTATCATCATAAAACTGCTTAACCCACGGGCCTGTCGCATTCACCAAGGCTTTCGCTTTACGCTCGAATCGCTCTCCCGTGTGGGTATCTTCTAAGGTGACACGCCAAATCGTATTCTCACGCTCTGCCGCGACCACTTGGCAATAGTTACGGACTTCGCCGCCTTTCTCGCGGGTGTATTGTGCATTTAGCAATGTCAGGCGCGCATCATCCACCCATGCATCCGAGTATTCGAAACCAATCTTCATTTCGTCTTTCATATACCCAGTTTTGGCCAGATTCACTTTATGGCTGCTGGGCAACGTAGAGCGTTTACCAAGATGGTCATAGAGAAACAGACCACAACGAATCATCCACGCGGGACGTAAATAGGAGCGGTGCGGCAAACGAAAGCGCATTGGGAAAGCAATGTGCGGCGCTTTGTTGATCAAGACTTCACGTTCGGCCAAGGCTTCAGACACAAGGCGAAACTCGTAGTGCTCTAGATAGCGCAAACCACCGTGGATTAGCTTAGAGCTTGCAGAAGACGTCGCTGACGCAAAATCTTTTGCGTCGTACAGGCCGACGTTCAGACCACGGCCTGCTGCATCGGCTGCGATACCCGCACCATTGATGCCTCCTCCGACGACCAGAATATCGAGTAAAGTTTCGTTATGAGTAGTTGGCGTAGTCATTGTTAGTCGACCTTGTTCCTTTTTGAGCGAACGAACATTTATTTATGGGTTTAACTGTATATCAACTTTCGTTTTCGGTCACTAAAAATGTTCGAAAAAAACCTATCGTCTGTGACTAATGTAGAATAATAGTTAACAGCCTGAATGATATGTAAACTAAATACCGGCCTATTACGTAGCGTCGAACGCATTTTGACGGGAAGGTTGTCTATATCAGTCTGTTTTTGTAGACGTTAAGGCATGCATGAGAATAGCGAATGAAATGATAAAAAAAGGGCGCGAATGCGCGCCCTTGAGGAGAGGTGACGAGGATTAATCTTCGTCTTCGTTGTGCAGCGACGCCCAAGCTTGCGCACATTTCACCGCGCGTTTCCAGCCACGATAGCGACGGTTACGTTTTTCTTCGTCTTGATGAGGCTCAAAGCTTCGATTCAGTTTCGCTTTGTCTTTTAGCTCGTCCAAGCCGTCCCAGAAGCCTACAGCCATACCGGCAAGATAAGCGGCACCCAGTGCGGTGACTTCAGTCACTTCAGGGCGATGCACTTCGGTATCCAAGACATCGGCTTGGAATTGCATCAGAAAGTCATTCGCCACCGCACCGCCATCAACGCGCAGTGCTGCAAGCTTGATCCCCGAATCTGCTTGCATCGCATCCAACACATCGCGTGTTTGATAAGCAATACTTTCCAAGGTAGCTCGGATAATATGGTTAGAGTTAACACCACGAGTTAAGCCAACGATAGTCCCTCGGGCATATGCGTCCCAGTATGGCGCGCCAAGACCGGTGAACGCAGGCACAACATAGACACCGTTTGACGTATCGACTTTGGTCGCGAAGTATTCAGAGTCATGAGCGTCTTCTAACACTTTTAGCTCATCACGGAGCCACTGAATCGAGGCACCGCCCATAAACACCGCCCCTTCTAACGCATAAGCAGGTTCGCCTTGTGGACCACATGCAACCGTCGTCAGCAAGCCGTGATTGGAAGTGACTTTTTCTTGACCAGTATTCATCAGCAAGAAACAGCCCGTCCCGTAGGTGTTTTTCGCTTGGCCAGCCTCAACGCACATCTGACCAAACAAGGCCGCTTGTTGGTCACCTGCAATGCCTGCAATCGGGATCCGCGTACCGCCTTTACCCCCGATGTTGGTTTGACCGTACACTTCGGAAGAGCGGCGTACTTCTGGCATCATTGATGCGGGAATACCCAGCTCATCCAACATTTTTTGGTCCCAACACATGTCGTTGATGTTAAACAACATGGTTCGAGAGGCGTTGGTATAGTCGGTAACATGAACACGGCCTTGCGTCATCTTCCAGACCAGCCAGGTATCAACGGTACCAAACAGCAACTTACCGGCTTCAGCGTCTTCACGGGCTCCTTCAACGTTGTCCAAGATCCACTTCACCTTGGTACCAGAGAAGTAAGGGTCAAGCACCAACCCCGTATTATCACGGATATAGGACTCAAGCCCACGACCACGCAACTCTTCGCAGATCTCAGCGGTACGACGACACTGCCAAACGATGGCGTTGTAGATAGGCTTGCCCGTTTCCTTATTCCATACCACCGTGGTCTCACGCTGGTTAGTAATACCGATACCGGCGATTTCATCACTGCGGATCCCGGTCTTACCTAAAACTTCAATCAGCGTTGAACTTTGCGTCGCGTAGATCTCCATTGGGTCGTGCTCAACCCAACCTGCTTGCGGGTAAATTTGGGTAAACTCGCGCTGAGAGACACCGACAATGTTCGCATCATGATCCATCACTACAGCGCGGGAGCTAGTGGTGCCTTGATCAAGGGCGACGATGTACTTTTGCTCAGACATAATATGATCCTTTTGTTCTCTGTTATTTTAGTCGGTTTGGCGCCAATCGGCGCCATCCGTATTATTTATGCATTCACTTCACGGGCGTCAGTTTCTTTCGCCTGCACCAGTGCTTCTTCATCGTCTTCACACTGATTTGGAATCGTGCAGCCGTGACCCGCTTGAGGTAGATAAGGCGCGATCGCTTTTGGATACAACCAGCCACCGAAGCAAGCACCTAGGATTGGCGCAACGATGGGAACAATAAAGTAAGGAATATCACGCGCACCGGTTAGGGCGTAATCCCATCCAGCTAGGTAAGCAAAGAATTTCGGACCGAAATCACGCGCGGGGTTCATGGCAAACCCGGTCAATGGACCCAGTGAGCCACCAATAACCGCAATCAGGATACCAATCAGCAATGGGTTCATGGGCCCACGCGCGGCACCGTTGTTTTCATCACCTAACGCCAAGATGCCGAACATCAACACGGCGGTAATCACAAATTCGACGGCCATCGCGCCCATAAAGGAAATGGCAGGATGTGCATAGGTTGAAAAAATCCCCGCAGTGGCTAGCGCTTCAGGGCTACTGCGTACAATGTTATTGGCCAGCTCATACTCGACAAAGAGGTTGCTATAAAGGCTGTAGACCAGTGCCGCCGAGGCAAAGGCACCGAGCATTTGTGAAACGATATAAGGCACGACCTTGCTTTTTTCAAAGCCGTGAAAAGCAGCCAGTGCAATGGTGACAGCCGGGTTGATGTGCGCGCCCGACACCCCTGCGGTACAGTAAATGGCAATCGCCACCCCGAAGCCCCACACAATACTGATTTCCCATTGGCCGAAGTCGGCGCCTGTCAGTACCAGGGCGGCGACACAGCCCACACCAAAGAAGATGAGCAAGCCCGTGCCGATAAACTCGGCGACGCACTCTCCTAATAAAGTCGACGCTTTTCTGTTCATGATGATTATCCTTGTCACTGTTAGTAGGGTTACACGTTCAAAACCACACTAACATTTTGCACACTCTCATCATCTCGAAAACAAAATAACAACAAAAATGAGCGTTCGAGCATATATCGATGAATTGTTGCTGACATTTTTGTTAAGCACATCATCATTTGAGCAGGTTCGCGCACAATTTGAGCAGATCGGAGGAGTGGGTAATGTTAACGCCACGTAAAATCAGTCAACATCTCACCAAAAGAAAAGGAGAGCCGAGGCTCTCCTACTCACGGTGCTGAAAACACCATGGTTTATTGATCGTCCGATTTGGACAAGGCTTGCTGCGCCGCATGGCCAATCGCATCGATATCGGCATTGTGCGAGGCTAAAAATCGCTCAAACAAAGGCATCAACGCGCCCATCTTTTCGTCAATGGCATCTCGCACGGTATCAACCACCACTTGCGTGCCGCGTTCAATTTCAACATTGATCGCTGTTCCCGCCTGTTTGGCCTCGAAGGTTGTCATCCTGCGCGTCTCTGGGATCAGCCACACCTCGAACCAACCATCGTTTTTATTGACGTCAGATACCGTCAAACTGGCCCCGTTGAGCGCAATGTAGCCTTTCGGGAAGATGTACTTCATCCATTCATGAGGCACAGAGACGCGAATGCGATAGTTATCGTCAATCTGTTGAACGTCTAGAACGGTAGTATTGAAATCAATATGGCCAGATAACGGGTGCCCGCCCACTTCTGCCCCTTCTTTGGCCGCGCGTTCAGCATTAACCATGTCGCCCACGTCTACCGCTTTTAATGTGGTGACGGCAAGGCTTTGCAACATCACATCAAACCGTACCAAGGTTTCATCAAGCTGCTCAGTAACCGTTAAACACACACCATCGATAGCGATGCTTGCACCAATTTCAAGCCCCTCGCAAAATCCAGCGGGGAAGCGGATATCCAGAGTTCGTAATCCACCCTGATCGCGGCAGCGCTCAATGGTCGCGACCGCTTGAATAATCCCAGTAAACATAGCCGTTCCTATCGTTAATTTTGGCTCATCATACTGCGAAGTCGCTGTATTCGCCACTCACTCAATAAGTGATAATCACTATCATTAGCATTGCCAGATTGACGAGTTAGGCGTATAGTGCGCGCTTTTATGCGTCAGTAAAGTTTTATGAGCATGCAGTATCCTCTTTTACGTTTTGCCATCTTGGCAGCGCTTTCCATGAGTGCCCAAGCCGCGAGTACCGACGGCACATCTGTTCCCAAAGAGATTGAGACCGTCAAAGTACAAGGCGAGCAGCTAAAGCACCCAATTACCCTTATCTCCCCGGGAAAATCCACGTTAGAGCTGGATGATATTCAACGCGAACAAGCCCACAACATCGGTGAGCTGGTAATGAAAATGCCGGGCGTATCACTTGATGGTGGCGCGCGCCCGGGTAGTGAACGCATTAATGTCTGGGGATTCTCACACCCTTCCGCGCTCTCGATCCGTGTCGATGGCGCCCCCGTCGGCTTTCAACAATATCGCTATGGTAGCTTTTTTCTTGACCCTCAACTGCTACGTTCGGTACGCCTTATCAAAGGCGACCATAACGTTCGCGCCAGCCTTGGCGCTTTCGCGGGCAGTTTTGTGATGGAAACGAAAGAGGCCACTGACTTTCTTGATCCAGATTCGTCGATTGGCGCCATGGCGCAAGCGGGTTTCAACAGTGTGAACCATCAATGGAAGCGCAGTGTCACCACCTATGGTGCGTCTGACTCTGGGTGGTCCGTGCTATTGCATGGCTCTCGACGTGATGCCGATGATATCGAACTAGGCAACGGTGATGTCTTTACCTTCTCTGGCTACCGTCAACACAGTTTGCTGGGTAAAGTTCGCTACCAATCCGACGCGCACAATATGATGTTCAGCCATACGCGCTATGATGACCAAGGGCGAAAACCGTGGGCAAACCGACGGGGAGCCATGCCATCGGTAACGCCCTACAAAATTAAAAAGTATGGTAGCTACGATGCCGCGCTATTTGCCGCCTCAGTGGACAATCATTATCGCGAATACACCAGCACCTTAAATTACCACTACCAGCCTTATAATGATTACATTGATACCAGTGTCGTCATTGCACACTCACAGAATCATCGCTATTGGGAACGCCCGGATAGTACCTATCACTCTTACATCACAACAGGCCAATATGGCCACCAAGTCTGGTTATCTTATGAGCGCTGGTTTGCCGAGCTAACCAATACCAGTCACTTCGGTGATCACGAAGTCATGGTGGGGGCGCAGTACCAGAACCAGGACAGAAACTCGCACGTTTACAACCATACTTATCGCAAAAAGCCAGAAAAGAACTATGGCTACTTTACGCCATCCTTTGAGCCCTCGGGCGAGCAACAAACCGCCAGTGTGTTCGTTCAAGATAAGTACTTTATTACCCCAGATCTCGAACTCACCGCATCACTGCGCTACAGCCATATTCGTTCTCAAGGGGTACCAAACGCCGCGCCAGACTATAATGACCCATCCGTTGGACACGATTACAGTGCGGTCTCACACCAAGGTTGGGAGCCGCGTATTGCATTAACCTACGATCTGAGTCCAGCCACGCAAATAAAAGCGGCTTATGCCTATGGTTTGAAGGCACCGACCATTGATGAGCTCTACACAGTGCAGTTTTCGAGAGCGTCTAAGCGCGCTGCCACCAGCCGCGATCTCTCAGTCACACGTATCAATGCCTATTTATTGGGCGTATCTGATAAGCGTCAGAATGCCTTGTTCGAAGGGGATCACCTAGCAACAGAGGTGACACTGTTTTGGAATGATGTCATTCATGACGTTGCGCAGCGTCGTGGGGTCAATGCGACCAAACAAAAAGAAGGCTACTACACCAATCTCGACGGACTCTATACTTACGGGTTTGATGCGCAAGTGCAGTATCGTCTCAACGATTGGTTTACAGATGCCTCTGTCTCTATGGTGCGCGGCAAACACAAAGGCTCGCTACGTGACAGTACCGGCGACGACGAGTATTGGTATGACAACCCGCCCCTCAGCGCCTCACTCGGCGTGGGCCATCAACTAACCGATACGATTGAAGTTGCATGGCAAGGCCAATACTGGGATGAGCAAGACCGTATCCCAGAGAACCCCTCACTGCATACCGCCAATGTAGAGAGCGACGCCTACTTCTTCCAAAACCTCTATGGAGAATGGACACCGCGTGACGACTTTACGCTACGCGCCACCATCGCTAACCTGACCAATCAGTATTACACACCCTACCTGTCTGCCGGTGTGCCCGCTGCGGGACGCGATGTACGCATAAACGCCACCATTAAGTTCTAGCCTATCCTTCACCGCGAGATAACCGAATAAAAGCCGCCTGCGTGGCTTTTATTCGGTTGGACCAACATCAACGCCTTTAACCTGATAAACCTCATGGTTTATTTTGGCTCCAAATCACGGTATTTATAACGCTTCTTTACCTCCCCCGACTTATTCGGAGGCAACACATGACGACCATTGCCGTATTTAGTGCCAAATCTTATGACAAGGCCGCCTTTGCTCATGCTAACCAAGCGTTTGGTTACACACTCGACTTTCATGATTTTCAGCTCACCGCCAAAACCGCCAAAATGGCTCAAGGGGCGGAGGCGATTTGCGCGTTTGTTAATGATGATCTTTCCCGCCCTGTGCTAGAGATTTTAAGTGACGCCAATATCAAACTGGTGGCGTTGCGATGTGCTGGCTACGATCGCGTCGATCTGGAGGCTGCAAAATCGTTGGGGATCACCGTCGTTCGCGTGCCCGCCTATTCTCCCGAATCGGTCGCAGAGCACACGGTGGGCATGATGATGTGCTTGAACCGACGCTTTCATAAAGCCTACCAACGCACACGCGATGCCAACTTTGAACTCGATGGCTTAGTCGGGTTTAACTTTCACGGTAAAACGGCTGGGATCATTGGTACGGGTAAAATTGGGATCGCAACGCTGCGGATCCTAAAAGGGCTTGGTATGCGTTTGTTGTGCCACGATCCATATCCTAACCCCCTTGCGATTGAGCTCGGTGGCGAATACGTCTCGAAAGAAACACTGTTTGCCGAAAGTGATGTGATTTCTCTGCATTGCCCGATGTCCAAAGACAACTATCATCTACTCGGCGAGCGTGCTTTTGCTCAAATGAAAAAGGGAGTGATGGTGATTAATACCAGTCGCGGTGAATTGCTCGATTCGGTAGCCGCTATTGAAGCCCTCAAACAAGGCCGTATCGGTGCGCTTGGTCTTGACGTGTATGACAATGAACGGGAGCTATTTTTCCAGGACAAGTCTAATGATGTGATTGTTGATGATGTATTCCGTCGCCTCTCTGCATGCCATAACGTGTTATTTACCGGACACCAAGCGTTTCTCACCAAAGAAGCACTGCACAATATCGCAGATACCACGCTCACTAATATTCATACCGTCCTGAACGGCGAGTGCTGCGAGAATCAAATTGCAGACGTCGAAGATCGCAGTGACTAACTTGCGCTGAGAACTCAACCTCATGAAAAAATAAAGGCCTGAATCATCAGGCCTTTTTAGAGTTGCTGTGATATCTAGGAAACTACATCGCTTCCATAAAGATTTTGGCGATTTCCTCATGCGTCGCTTGCTTCGGATTGGTGAAACCACACGCGTCATTCAAGGCGTTTTTGGTCAACACATCAATGTCTTCTTCTTTGGCGCCGAGTTCGCGCAAACCAGCAGGGATCCCAACATCGGTCGCCAATGCTTGAATGGCTTGAATGGCGGCTTTCGCACCTTCCTCCGCATTCATACTCTCTGTATCGACGCCCATTGCCGTGGCAACATCCCGTAAGCGCTCGGCACACACTTGCGCGTTGTAGCGTTGCACATGGGGTAATAGAACGGCGTTACACACCCCGTGCGGCAAGTCATAAAATCCACCTAATTGGTGCGCCATCGCATGCACATAGCCCAAAGACGCATTGTTAAATGCCATACCCGCCATAAACTGTGCGTAGGCCATCTGCTCCCGCGCCTCTAGGTTTTGGCCGTCAGCCACTGCGGTGCGCAGGTTTTCTTGAATCAGTGTCATTGCTTTCAGTGCAACTGCGTCAGTGATCGGCGTAGCGGCGGTCGATACGTAAGCTTCAATCGCATGGGTTAATGCATCCATGCCGGTCGCCGCCGTTAATGACGCCGGTTTAGCCAGCATCAGCTCAGGATCGTTGACGGAAATAATCGGGGTGGTGTGTTTATCAACAATCGCCATCTTAATGTGGCGCGCTTCGTCTGTGATAATACAAAAACGCGTCATTTCTGATGCGGTACCCGCCGTCGTATTGATCGCAATCAGCGGAAGTTGTGGCTTAGCAGACTGGTCCACGCCTTCATAATCACTGATATGACCGCCATTGGCTGCCACCAAAGCAATACCTTTGGCGCAGTCGTGCGGCGATCCACCCCCTAAAGAGATCACACAGTCACATTGGTTCGCTTGTAAAAGCGCTAACCCTTGTGCCACGTTTTCAGTAGTTGGGTTGGGCTGTGTGCCATCATAGACCACACAATCGACTTCTCGGCTATCAAGCAAAGCGGCGATTTGCTTTACCACACCAATTTGATTAAGGACTTTATCTGTAACGATAAGGGCTTTTTTAAATCCATGTGATTGAATCGCGTCTGCGGCTTCAGAAAGGCAACCTGCGCCCATAAGGTTAACAGCAGGGATAAAGAACGTGCTCGACATGACCATTTGCTCCTTTAGTCGGGATCATTGCGGCCCAGACATGACAGGGCCTTTTATGGGTTTTGTTGTAACACGCTGTTTGCTCATCACATTTTGATCCAGCGCAATTTGCACGGCAGGTTGCAGGGAAAAGAAGACAAAACTGAGAACTCTGTCAGTGGTCTTCTGTTAAGTGTTTAAAACACCGTCACTAATTCATAAATTTGACACTTTCTTGAAGAAGAGTGTCTAAGCTGAAGTAAATTAAACTGACCACCGTTTGGTTATAGTGAGAAAACAATGGGAATGAAATGCAAACTAACTGCGGTTGCCGTACTGACCGCATCACTGGCCCTCACTGGTTGTGAGTCGATGTCGAACACCCAAAAAGGCGCGACAATTGGCGCGATCACTGGGGCCATCGTGGGCAAATCGACATCGAACCATAAAGGCAAACGTGCCTTTATTGGCGCAGCTATCGGTGCCATTGGCGGTGCAGCTGTCGGTAATTATATGGATCAGCAAGAGCAAGCATTCCGTGAAGAATTGGCGGGCTCGGGCATTCAGGTAGTGCGTGAAGGCGACAATATTCGCTTGATCATGCCCTCAAACATTACGTTCGGGTTAGATCAGGATGCAATTGCGGCCGATTTTTATCCTAAGCTCAATGCCATTGCTAATGTGATGCGCAAGTACGACAAAACCTTCTTGAGCATTGAGGGTCACACAGACGACACGGGCGCAGCGGCCTATAACCAGCGTTTGTCGGAGCGCCGTGCCATGAGCGTCAAACGCTACCTCGCCAGTCAGTCGATCGACAATGCACGTTTGTACACGTCCGGTTTTGGTGAGACACGTCCACTGGTTGCGAACAACAGCGCGGCAAACCGTGCGCTCAACCGCCGTGTTGAGATTCAGATTGTGCCAAACACGCAATAAGCGCGACGCGATTTATGACCGCCCTCACGCTCCAGTTGAGGGCGGTCATAACGGCATCAAAGCGCATCAAGATTGGCAAGCAATTCATCCGCATGCGCCAAAATCTGGCTTTGCTGCGTCTCTGACATCTTATCCCAATTTCGATACGGCATGGCTGTGCGTGGGTTACGGGCAAACTTGTCGCGATGACGCGCCATGAAATGCCAATATAGCGCGTTGAATGGACACGCCTTAGGACCAGCTTTCTCTTTCACATCGTATTCACACCCAGCGCAATAGTCACTCATCCGGTTGATATAGGCGCCACTGGCCGCATAAGGTTTCGTCCCCACAATGCCATTATCGGCGAACTGCGTCATTCCGCGCGTATTCGGCATTTCGACCCACTCGATCGCGTCAACATAGATTGAGAGATACCAATCATCCACTTCATCTGGGTCGACGCCCGCAAGCAGACAGAAGTTTCCTGTCACCATGAGTCGCTGAATGTGATGGGCATACGCTGTCTCTAACGATTGCGTAATCGCATGCGAGAGACAACGCATTTTGGTCTTTCCATCCCAGAAAAATGCCGGCAATTGACCTTGCGCACCCAGTGCATTTTTTTGTGCATAATCAGGCATGTTCGCCCAGTACACACCGCGAACATATTCGCGCCAGCCTAAGATCTGTCGGACAAACCCTTCAATCTGAGCAAGGTTGATATCATCATTTTGGCGGTAATGATCAATCGCAGCTTGGATCACTTGCATGGGGTGAAGCAGCTTGGCATTTAACGCAAAAGAGAGGCGGCTGTGGTACAAGCTCCACTGATGAGGGCTTTGCCCTGTCATCGCATCTTGAAACTGGCCAAACAGCGGCAGGCAGTAGGTGCAGAAATGGTTAAGGAGCGCTTTCGCCTGCTGGCGCGTCACCGGCCACATTAATGCTGGCGCCGAACATCCGATGGTTTTAACCTGATGGCGCTCAATACGGGTGAGAATATCGCTGACATCATTGGCGAAAATCAATGGCGCAGGAATCGCATCAAGATCCGCTTTTTTTAGCTTATTACGATTTTGCTGATCATAATTCCACTTCCCGCCCTCAGGCTTATCCCCCTCCATTAAGACATCAAACTGCCGACGCATATCGCGGTAGAAAAACTCCATTTTTCGGTGCTTACCGGCGGTGAACTGGGTGGCAATCTGTGAAAAGGGTAAGAGAAAGTGTTCCGTCTCGACACACTGGGATTCAACCTCATTGGGTAAACGTAATTGTTCGAGTTGCATCGCGAGCCGATACTCATCAGGACGCTGATATTCGAATCGATCGACTTGATAGTGCTCACAAAGAGCGCACAGCAAGGCGGGCAAGTCTGGATAGGCTTGCGTGTCATCCAGTGTGAGGTAGTTAACATCATGCCCAGCCTTTTCAAGCGCACTAGCAAACTGCGCCATTGCAGCAAAGAACGCACAAACCTTTTGAACATGATGGGTAACGTAATCGGTTTCTTGTTTAAGCTCGGCAATGACATACAACACTCCCTGATCGTGCTGCTTAAACCATGAGTGGCTGGCATTCAGTTGATCACCGAGAACCAAACGCAAGGTGTGATAACGAGATTGAAGCACAGGTACCTCAGTCAGTACTGATTGAAATAATGGCTAACATACGTAGAAGATAACGTTTTCGATGACAGAAAACCGAGCTAGGCTTGAATATTCGCCGAAACGCTCTACATTGAAGCAGACGTTGTGACCACGCAGACCTTTTCATGCCAAAAGCCATCATTCAACTTTGGATTCTTGTCGGCTATTTTATGATGGCAGTGCCCACGCATGCGATGAATGAACCTCTCAATACATTCGTGCAAGACTTACGTTTTCACGGCTATGTGGACAACTACGGCAATGTAAAACTCCGCTTTTCCCCCATCACGACCTTACCCGCGGGGTTAAAAACGCAAGGGTACTTAGATATTGAAGCTAGTGATATTTCGCGACTGCCTCGCGGGCTGGATATCGGCGGTTACTTAAATGCGGCAAATACGCCACTAACACGGCTACCGCGACTTAAAGTCGGTGGCTATATCAACCTCACCAATACCGCTGTAACCGCATTACCGCCAAACCTCGTCGTGCGTGGCGACCTCAGTCTGGTCAATACGCCTCTCACCACCTTGCCAAGACGCTTGTACGTTGAGGGCAACCTTTATCTTACTAACTCGCCAATTAGCGCATTACCCGACGATATTTACGTGGGAGGCAATGTATACATTCGCGGTACAAATATTTCATCCGTGGATCCGGAGTTGCGCATTCAAGGCCGAGTACTCCCACCACCAAATCAATGAATTGAACCAACAGGACTGATCGAAATAGCAAGGTTATCGTATCGATAGCTGAGCCTTTTTAAACTTACAGTCAAAGATATTCCTTATGATTATTATTCATCACCTTGAACAATCGCGTTCTCAGCGTATTGTTTGGTTGCTTGAGGCACTGGGTGTGCCCTATCAAATCAAGACCTACTCGCGTGACCCCAACACCAAGTTGGCGCCCCCCGAGCTCAAACGCGTTCACCCTCTGGGCAAAGCACCTGTGATTGAGGATGAAGGGACGATCATTGCAGAGTCGGGCGCGATCATTGAGTACATTTTGGAAAAGTATGGTGACGGGCGCTTACAGCCACAAACGCCAGAGCAGAAAGGTCACTATCGCTACTGGATGCACTATGCCGAAGGGTCTTTGATGCCAATATTGGTCATGTCATTGATTTTCAGCAAAATCCCAGAGGCACCGATGCCCTTTTTTGTGCGTCCCTTGGCAAAAAAGCTGATGAAAGGCGTCACCGACCAGTTTATTGCACCCCAGCTGCGAGACCATCTTGCCATGATCGAACACCACTTAACGACGCATGATTGGTTGTGTGGTGACATACTCACAGCGGCAGATATTCAAATGAGTTTCCCATTAATCGCAATGCGTCCTCGTCTAGACCCACAGCAACACGGTCACATTGTTGCGTATCTTGAGCGCATTGAACAACAGCCTGGCTATCAAAGCGCCCTGTGTGTTGTGGGGCCGCTAAAAACGCTTTAAGCCCGCTAATGCGGGCTTAATCTTAATAAAAATCATGGTTACGCAGGTTGGGTGTGACGAGCCTGAACGACCCAGCGTTGATATCCTGATGATGATTTCAGTTGCTGATACCATTGCGACACGTGCGGCGGCAAAGTCATTGATGGCGTCAAGGCAAGAGAATGGACCACAGTGCCAATCGCAATATCAGCGAGCGTCATCATATCAGAGATTAAATAGCGACGCTCAGCAAGCTCTTCGTTCAGCTTCTCTAAATCGTAGCGGCACTGCTCAAGGGCCGACTCTCTCACCTTGGGATCGCTCGATGCTTCCAAGCAAGCAGTTTTAACCGTAGGCTGAAACGAAGATAGGCACCAATCCATCCAACGTTCGTAGCGCGAGCGTTGAAACGCGCAATCTGGGTACCACATTTTATTGCCATAGCAGGCAACCAGATAGCGCAAAATGGTGTGCGATTCCCACACACTGTTTGGGCCGTCTTCTAATACCGGCACCTGACGCATCGGACATTTTTGTGCCAGTGCATCAGCGTCTTGGGCATTATGATGAATATCGACCTCATCCAGTTCGATACTTAAATCTAACTCATCAATCAGCCACATCACTTTTTGAACATTAATGGCAGAAGGGTGGCCATAAATCTTCATGATTACTCTCCTTGTTAAACGCAATACCTCAACGACTCAACGCGTTTTTTTGGCCGATGAATGTCACTTTTCATCCCACCACAACGCCAGTCGTATCGAGATCAACCGCCAAGCATGATCCCTGCTTATTAGTGATTTATTTGAGCGTCGCATAATCCTTCTTTTTTAGCAAGTCATCGCGGGTTTAACCCACACCACCATCCGGACTGACTTTGTTATCGATTTTTTTCAACATAATATGCTGCGGACCTGCACTACCACCATGATACAACTCGCCCGTATCAGTGAAGCCTGCGCGTTGGTAGCACACAATCGCGCCCGCATTTTTGCAATTAACGGTCAGGATAAGACGCTGCGTCCACGGATAGCGTGGTTTGACATAATCCGCCAAGGCCATCATCGCGCGGCGACCCAGTGCGTTACCTTGGTGGTGCTGATCGATAAACACCGCACGAACTCCCATATCACCTGAATGGGCAAAGTCGTATTGCGACGCGTAACCAGTATCAAGAATAAACCCGCCCACAATCACGGTCTCTACCTCAATCAGGTGTAGATGAGCAAATTCATTGGCCGCCGCCAAGATTTCCTCTGGGCGTCCGACAAAAGGCAGCTGCTCATGCGTGATAGAAAGAGACAAAAATGAGGCTAAGTCAGTGGGAGAAAATGGACGTAACAGCACGGGAGATCATCCTTGAGTCTATGAAAAACGGCTAATTTATCATAAAACCGCCTAAGCTGTCCGAGGGGATTATGCCGTATGAATACGCCGCGATCGGCAACCGCCATGCAGGATTAAATCGATATAAAAATAGAGGTCACGATTTCACGCTTTTCCTGTCGTCGATTTGTCATCTTTTTATCACATCGCTTTTCTTCGCTTACCATTTGTGGTTAATCTATTGATTAACAAGGCTTATTAACAAATTACTCAACCAAGGAATGGAAAGATGAAATTAAAACTATTAGCAGGTTCATTGGCACTCGCATTGTGTAGCTCAGCGTTTGCAGCTCACGTCCCAGAAGGCGTGGAGCTTGCCGAGCAACAGACTCTTATTTGGGGGGTTTCTGGCGAAGTGCCTACGCTGGATCCGACCAAGTCCAGTGATACCGCCAGTAACAAAATTATCTCAGATTTGTTCGAAGGCATTACATCGCGCACGCCAAGTGGCGATATTGCACCAGGTTTAGCAAAAAACTGGGAAGTCAGTGAAGATGGGTTAACGTACACATTCCATTTACGCGAGGCGACATGGTCTGACGGTGAGCCCATTACAGCGGAAGATGTTGTCTATACACTACAACGTGCCGTCGACCCAGCAACCGCTGCACCATACGCTTGGTATTTAGGCACCGCGAACATTCTCAATGCAACCGAAATCACCGATGGACATAAGCCAGCAAGTGCGTTAGGCGTGAAGGCGGTGGACGACCATACCATCGAGTTTACATTGGTGCGACGTACTCCTTATTTCCCCAATATGCTCACCCATTCTTCGACCTACCCTGTACCAAAACATACGGTAGAAAAGTATGGTGATAACTGGACACGCCCCGAAAACATGGTCAACTCCGGCGCCTATAACTTAACCAACTGGGTGATTAATGAGCGCATCGATCTTGAGCGTAACCCCATGTACTGGAACGATAAAGAAACGGTGATTAATAAAACATCGTATGTAACCTCCAGCGATGCTAACGCGGAATATAACCGCTATCGCACCGGTGAGATCGACGTGACCTTTAGCTTCCCGCTTGAATCCTATAAGAAAATCAAGCAAGAGCGTCCCGATGAATTCCTAACCATGCCATCGCTTGCAACTTATTACTATTTATTCAACACAGAGCGCGAACCGTTTAACGACGTGCGCGTACGCAAAGCACTCGCCTATGCCATTGATCGTAATGTCGTCACCGACATAATTCTTGGTCAAGGACAACAACCTGCCTACAGTGCAACACCACCAGCCATCAATAACTTCGAACCGCCGAAATTGGCTTGGGCGGAAATGACCCAAGAAGAACGTTATCAAAAAGCAAAAGAACTCTTGGCCGAAGCGGGATACAGCAAAGACAACCCTCTGGAGTTTGAATTGGTGTATAACACCATGGAATCCCACAAAAAACTTGCATTGACAGTAACGTCTATGTGGAAACGCCATCTCCCGGTTAAAGTCAGCTTAGCCAACCAAGAGTGGAAAACCTTTTTGCAAAAAGTGCTACAAAAAGACTTTGATGTGGCTCGCGATGGATGGAATGGTGACTACAATGAGGCTTCAACTTTCCTAAGCTATTTCAGTAGTAAAGGTATGAATAAGTCCAATTGGAGCAACCCTGAATACGACAAGCTGCTTGACCAAGCCCTCTCCGTTGTCGACCCAGAAAAGCGTAAGGCCTATTATCAGGAAGCGGAGCGCATTTTCGCCAAGGAGATGCCTGCCATTCCAATGTACTTTTACACGCGTAGTGTGATCAAAAGCCCTAAAGTAGGCGGCTATAATACGGAAAACCCGAACGACCTACGTTACACTCGGAACCTTTATATCACTAAAAACTAATCGATAGTGATAGGAAAAAGCGTCACGCATTGCGCGTGGCGTTTTTGTTTGACGCGAGCAAAAAGAGGGAGACGATCCGCATTCAAACTGGTCAAGCACGCGCTTCGAACCCAAGAACGATAGATATAAAAAAAGCGCCAACCTCTCGGCTAGCGCTTTTTCTGAATTTGGCTCCCCCAACTGGACTCGAACCAGTGACATACGGATTAACAGTCCGCCGTTCTACCAACTGAACTATGGGGGAAATGTGTTTCGTAACAACGAGAAGGATGGTAGGCGATTGCCGCAAAGGGTGCAACCCCTTTTACGGTGATTTATCGCTTTTCATGTTCAAATGGCTAAAAATACGCCAAAACAAGCGATTATCACATACGTTTTGCATCCTTCCCCCAAAAAATGCCAAGATGACAAACAGACAGAAAAAGGAAACAAACATTGAATCCGGACGCCTCTTCCCTGCCCCGTTTTATTGCTGGCCCCATGCTACGGCGAACTACTCAACATGAAGTCGTCGTATGGGCGGTATTATCAACGCCGCCAGACCAAGGCACATTGTCCGTTTTTGATGATCAGACTCTCCTCGCCGCGATGCCACTCTCCTCGGCGCAGCAATTTCGCGCTGGTAAGCACGCATGGGTGGTACTGGCTCATCTCCGATGTGCGCACGGCTTTCCGCTCGATGTGCCATTGCGTTACGACATCTTACTCGATCAAAAGCCCTTGTCCGAATGGATCCCGGATTTACTCTATGACGGTGAACGTTCACCGCACTTTGTGATCCCCTCCCAAGCGAACCATTTAGCGCATGGCTCATGTCGGCACCCGCACCATCAGTGTGATGATGCACTGGTCACACTCGACGATAAACTCGCCAATGAGGAGATCTCACAATGGCCGGACATGCTCATTATGAGCGGAGATCAGATTTACGCCGATGATGTCGCCACACCAATGTTGCAGCGGATCAAAGCCTTGATTGCTCGGCTGGAGCTCAAAAATGAATACTTTGACGCCGCACCGATTGCACATTGCCGGGAACTCGATACGCATCCAGATGGCTACCTCAACCGAACAAAATTGTTGCCCGCACAGCGCGCACGGTATGGTTCTCTGTTCGAACGGTTAAAAGGACGTGCGCTGCCGATCTTCACCTCTCAGACAACCAGCAATCACCTGATTAGCTTTGCCGAACATTTCGCCATGTATTTACTGGTGTGGTCGCCAGAAGCTTGGCGCATCACAAATACAGCCTCAGTCGCACTCAATCGCGTGTTAACGCCACAGCAACAGTCACGGTATCAGCGTGAAGAGCAAGCCCTGACTAAGTTTCAACACGGTCTGCCCCAAGTTAGGCGTCTGTTCGCCCATCTCGCCACCTATATGATTTTTGATGACCACGACATCACCGATGACTGGAACATCACCGTAGGCTGGGAGCAAGCAGCCTATCAACAGCCCTTTTCACGGCGCATTATCGGCAATGGTCTGTTTGCCTACTGGCTATGCCAAGGTTGGGGAAATGACCCTAAACAATTTGATTCCTCGTTTGTTGCGCTTGCGACGGCTAGCCAGTTTGGACAGTCTGGCGATGACCCGAATGATAGTGCGCACGACGCAATGATTGAGACGCTACTTCGCTTTGAGCATTGGCATTACAACGTACCGACGACCCCCTGTGTAGTGGTACTCGATACTCGAACTCGTCGGTGGCGCTCGGAGTCCAGCATGAACCGCCCATCCGGCTTGATGGACTGGGAAGCTCTGATGGATTTTCAGCATGACCTACTCAAGCATGACAGTGCGGTCATTGTCTCGGCCGCACCCATGTTCGGGGTAAAGTTTATTGAAGTATTACAACGTATCGCAATTTGGCTCGGCAAGCCCACCATTGTCGATGCTGAGAACTGGATGGCTCATCCGGGCAGTGCCAATACCTTACTGAGTATTTTCCGCCACCAGCGTACGCCAACCAACTACGTGATCCTATCGGGTGATGTGCACTATTCATTTGCCTACGACATTCGTATTCGTTTTCGTACCAATAGCCCGCGCTTATGGCAAATTACCGCGAGCGGCTTTAAAAACAATTTCCCAGAGCCGCTGCTGAGTATTTGTGAATGGTGCGATCGTATTTTGTTCAGTCCTCGCTCACCATTTAATTGGCTCACCAAGCGAAAGCGCATGCGGATTGATAGGCGTGATCCCGACACCGCAGGCCCTAAGCGCTTAGTGAACGCCAGTGCTGTCGGACTGGTCACCTTACAACCGGACGGTTCGCCACATACCATCAGCTTATTGACAGCTGACGGCAAAACCATCCATTTCCCCGATAAAAAAGCAGCGAAAGCCGTCGAGCCCAGCATCCCGCCACTCGACCCGAATCAAGCAGACTGAAACTGGAGAGATCGGCAAAGCACGCCTAGCCTTAATAGCATCACAAGGTGAGAAGGAGGTGTTTATGCAAGGCGAAAATCATGCGCTTATCTTTGAGTTCCCAGAGTACCGTGAACGCATTCATGATTTGAAGGCGAACGATCCTGACTTCCAACTTGATGCCAAACGTTATCATCAGCTCGATCATCATATTCGTGGTCTGGAAATGAAGCAGATCCCAACCAGCGACGACATTTTTACCGCGATGAAAAAGCAACGTGCACACCTTAAAGATCGCCTCTATCGTAAACTCAGCGTCCACTGATCAAGGAGGTCGTCATGCACCGGATATCGTCGATTTTTTTGTTGATGTTCGTATTGTGCGCCCCATTGAGCGCGCACGGGGTGACTGTCGAGACTGAAACAGTCACTGTGAATGTTGAGGAAGTGAAAAGCGGCTTCGACCACCCATGGGGGATGGCCGAGCTACCTAATGGCGATATCCTGATCACCGAACGGAACGGCACTTTAAAACGCCTAACGCCTAATGGGCTAACGGTGAACATATTAGGAGTACCCAAAGGCGTCTATCAGCAGGGACAAGGAGGGCTATTTGATATTGCGTTAGCGCCGGATTTCCCCGCGACCGGCACCCTATACCTTTCTTATGCTGCAGAAGATGAACGCGGTCAAGCGGGAACAGAAGTGCTCAAAGCAACGCTGTCACAAGATGTTCTCATCAATAGCAAGGTCATTTTTACTGCATTGCCCAAACGCGGCGGAACCCGTCACTTTGGCAGTCGCCTATTGGTGACCCAAGAGCACCTTTACATCACGCTGGGCGACCGCGGCCACCGTGACCGCGCCCAGTTTATTACCGATCATTTGGGGAGTTTAGTGCGTTTAAACCTTGATGGCAGTTTGCCGGTCGACAATCCGTTCTCTGCTCATGATGCAAAAAAGCCCGAGATTTTTAGTTACGGTCATCGCAATGTGCAAGGTATCACACTCGATAATAATGGCAGCACTGTCTGGGCGCATGAACACGGCCCTCAAGGTGGCGATGAACTCAATATCATCGAAAAAGGGGTTAACTATGGCTGGCCTATCATCACTTATGGGGTAAATTACGGATTGGGCACACAAATTGGTGAAGGCACCGCGAAAGAAGGTATGCAGCAACCTGTCTATTATTGGGATCCGTCAATTGCACCATCAGGCATGATCATGGTGAACAGTGATCGCTTCCCGATGTGGCAAGGCAACCTACTACTTGGATCATTAAAATTTGGTCTGTTGGTGCGCCTAACCCTCGAAGACGGTACCGTAGTGAGCGAAGAGCGGCTATTTGATGGTCAGTTCGGGCGTATCCGTGACGTGATTCAAGCCAGTGATGGCAGCATTCTACTTCTCACAGATAAACGAAACGGGAGCTTACTGAAAATCACCCCGCGCATGTAAAAAGATGACGACTAATTCAGAGCCGTCTCACCTTTATTATCGGACACAGCTAATCGGTAATAGGTGCCATCGAAGGCAAGATTGGTGATTAACCACGTACTGCGTGCCTTGCTACGATCGTCAAACTGAAAGCCACACAAGTAATCATCGCTGAGTAATCGATGTGAGAGTATCGAACCATTAAGCGTAAGATCTTGATTCGGGGCGATATGGTCAAGGTTTAGCGCCGCTTTTTTTTCTGGTGCTAATTTGGCGCCCATTGAACGGTAAGCGAATAAACATCCGCCAACCGACAAATCGCGTACCTCCACCTCAATCTTGCTCATTCCCTCTGTGGCAAGCGTCGCTGATAGTGCCACTGGAAAGCGCTTGTCTTGTCGCAACGGCGTGGCTGTCGCGCCCTCACGGAGCAGCTCAATGCACACAATACTGCAGTGGCTCTCGAGCACGCCTTGCACCTTGCCACTGAATCGGACTAGCGACCCATCCGCGGCCACACCATGCAATCGCACTTGAAAGCCTGGGTTTAAATATTGCCCTTTTTGCTGCGCAGATAGAGACGGGATTTGGGTGTAGCAATAACGTTTGCCGTCTGTACCAAGCATAATGGCATTAAAGCGAAATAACCCTTTCATCGGCGTGTGCACATGCATACGCACTAAGGCTGCGCTTCCTAGCTTTAAAGCCGCTTGAGATCCAGACAGGGCGATTAAATCATCTTGTTGTTCAATGGCATTAAGTTGATCTTGGCGAGGCATGTGCAATTCCTAGACAGTCATCAAAACCAAGGTGCAACGGCAACGCGCTCAGCAGCTTGTACGAAGGCGTACCGATAGTGATTATAACGAGCGTTGTTAGCCTAAAGATCAAAAAATATGTTTTTAAATTGTGATTCAGCACCTTGCGCTTCATCGAGTATAGACCTTGTATCAGACGCATGGTACGTTTTGGTTTTGACTTAACACTAGCGACTTTCAAGGACGATCTATGCGACCCCGACTCTGTGCGCTCCTACTTTCTCCATTATTTATCTTGACGCCAAACGCCTATGCCGATGAGCCAGCCTGCGGCGATGTCACCATTGCGGATATGAATTGGAATTCAGCCACCCTAATGGCACATGTTGACCAATTTATCCTTGCTAACGGCTATGGCTGCGACGTTCGTTTGGTCCCCGGTGACACCATGCCAACAGGCGTATCGATGACAGAAAAGGGTGAGCCGGATATTGCGCCTGAGTTCTGGACCAACTCGCATAAAGCAATGCTCGATAAAGGTGTGGCTGATGGGCGGCTCAGATACGCCGGCAATGCATTTAGCCAAGGCGGGAACGAAGGCTTTTGGGTGCCAAAATACATGGTGGACCAACATCCAGAGCTTGCTACTATCGACGGTATTAAGTCACATCCAGAATTATTTCCACACCCCGAAGACCCCGACAAAGCGGCGTTTATGGGCTGCCCCGCCGGATGGACGTGCCAAATTTCCGCTAAGCACCTTTTTGACGCACTTCAACTGGGTGAAGCCGGTTTTGAGATGATCGATCCCGGCTCCGCCGCTGGTCTGGCTGGAACCATTGCTCGTGCCAATGATCGTCGTGATGCGTGGTTTGGTTATTACTGGGCACCGACGCCAGTGATGGGCAAATATGAAATGGTCGAAGTGGACCTTGGCGCAGACGTTGATCTTGAGCACTATAAAAGCTGCATCACTCAAGCGGAATGCCAGACTCCAAAAGTCACTGCGTTTCCCACCTCTCCCGTGCATACACTCACCACAGCGTCATTTGCGGAACAATCGCCGATCGCCTTTCGCTACGTTCAGCAACGTGAATACGATAATAGCGTCATGAGTGACATGCTCGCATGGATGGATGATTATCAAGCTGATGGCGAGATCGCCGCCGATGAGTTCTTACGCCGCTATCGCGACCTTTGGCATCAATGGGTCAGTGAGGAGGCTGCCGCGCGCATCGAAGAAGCCTTGGGGGATGACGCCTAACTTGCAATACACGAAACGGGTCTAAATAAAAAGCCGAGGGACATATCACCTCGGCTTTTCTTTTCGCTTACAGAACGCCTAATTCACGTAAACGCTCAGTCAAATAACTTTTCGCCGTATAGCGAGAAGACAGCACCACATCCGGTTTCGGATGCAAAAACAGCGGTAACGAGATCCGTGCTTTGGTTTTATCTGCGCCTTCAGGATTAATCACGCGATGGGTGGTTGAGGGGAAGTAGCCACCCGATGCTTCTTGTAGCATATCGCCAATATTGACGATTAAGTTACCGAAGTCACACGGCACATCTAGCCAACGCCCGTCTTTCGCTTTCACTTGCAAGCCCGGCTCATTCGCTGCAGGCAGGATGGTCAACAGATTAATATCTTCATGGGCCGCGGCACGGATAGCACCTAGCTCTTCATCGCCTTTTAACGGCGGGTAATGTAATACGCGTAACAATGTCTGCTCACTCCCTGCAATCATGCTAGAAAGTGATTGTGAGTAGTGCTCACTGACGCTGTCCGGTGACTGACGCTCCACCCATGACAGCAAGGTCTCAGCCAAGCTAGTCGCTTGTTGATAGTAAGATTGCAGATTATCACGGAGGGCTGAAGGACACTGCCCCCAAGGGTAGTAATGAAAAAATTCCTTTAAATCGCGCTTGGTGTGGCCTTTCGCCGTTTCCGCAATTTTAGAGGGGAAAAACCCATCTTGGGTATCGGGCTTAAAGGTAAATGTATGTTTTTCCTCGGTGTTAAAAAAACCTTCCCATTGGTTGTAAATATCAGCCACGAGCTGCTGCTGTAGTGGGTGGTTTTTAAGCACGCCAAATCCCGTTTCACGTAAGGATTCAACAAAGGCTTGCTCCGCATTGGGCGCTTGAAAGTCAATGGCTTGCAGTGTCATAGGGTACCTGTAATCGTTTGCTTATTATCGTGAGGTTGCAGGACGGTTAGTTTACCAGCCAAAAGGCGCCATACAACGTAACCGTGTTTCACACCAGAAACACATTGTCACCATTTAGAAACAAACCCTGATATAGGGTCACGTGCGCTGTCGTGTTAAACTCTGCACTTTGATACACACAGGGAGTGAAAATGGGTGTTATTCGTTGGATCCTTGGCCGGATCATTCTCGTTGTTGAAGCGCTCACTAAGCCTAAGCCACCAAAGCTGAACGCGGATCAGCACCAAGCCATGGTCGCGTTTTCAAAGCAAGTGACCTTATACCAATTTCAAGCATGTCCATTTTGCGTCAAAGTTCGCCAAGCAAGCCGAAAGCTCGGACTGCCGCTGGCGGCAAAAGACGCCAAACGCGATATGACCGCCCGACGTGAGCTGGAACAGGGAGGCGGAAAGATTAAAGTTCCCTGTTTACGTATTCAACAGGGCGACGAGGTGCAATGGATGTATGAGTCAGACGACATTATTGCATATCTCAATCAAGCCACGACTCCTATTACACAAGCTGATTGAATGCTTAGTTAGACAATAAAAGACTCGGCGTCTACATTTTATTAGACAACGAGATCAACCTTCGCTTGCCCCTTTTGCCCGCAAAGACTGACTCCATGGACTTGGGCATTAACAGACTGTCCTTGCTGACTCGCAAGGACAGTTTATTTTTTCAACCGAGCCTGCGTTTAAGCACTTCCCAATATCGCAAACAAGACCGCGGTCACCACCCCTACCGCAAAGACATAAGGGAATTGCGTACGGATATGATCGACGTGATCGTTACCCGTTGCCATCGACGCGACAATGCCAGTATCACTGATTGGTGAGGTCATATCGCCAAAAATGGCCCCAGATATCGATGCGCCAATCATTAAGTGCGGGTCAATACCTGTCGCAGCGCCAATCTGAATACCAATCGGGATCATGATTGCAAACGTGCCCCACGAGGTTCCGGTCGCCAGTGACATAATAGCGGCAATCACAAAGACAAAAGCGGCTGATAATCCTGCTGGCAGAATGCCATCAATCACCTGAGTGATATAGTGTCCCGTGTGTAAGTCTGCCGATAAGTCCCCCATTAAAAATGCCAGCGACATAATTGCCCCGAGAGGCATCATATTTGCGTATCCGGCTAACAGGTGGCGGAAAAAGGTATCTAACGATAAGACACGCGTGCCGATAAAGAAAGCCATCGCAACCGCAGTCCCTGCCATCACCGCCCAAAAGACAGCGGTTGAGCCCGATCCAGAGGCAATATCGCCATTACCGGTAATAAACAGGCCCACCGGCACCATTAAAATGGTGCTGAGTAATGGCAGAACAAAATAGCTCACTTTGCCTAGCGGCTCATCATCGCGCTGATGATCGCCGGCAATCGGAAAGGCGCCTTCACGTAGTACTTGCCCGGCTGCCGCGCGTTGGTCCGCTTTCGCCATTGGCCCCCAACTCGCCCCAGTGAGCACATAAAACAGCACCGCCAGCAAGGAGAGCCATGCCATTAGATTGTATGGGATGGCGTGCAATAGAATGGTGAAGGGCTCGCCTTCAACATAACCTTTGCTGACTTGTACGCCGATAATTGCCATCATCGCAGCGCCCCAACCATTGATCATCACGCTGGAGCAAGTCGCAACGCAGGATGACTGGATCACATAGGCGAGCTTCTCTCGAGAAACGCGATAGTGATCGGCTAAATCACGACTCACCGTCCCCGCTGACATAATGGAAATCGAACTCTCAATAAAAATCAGCATGGTGGTAACTATCGCGAGCAACTGCACCGCAACCGGATTTTTCACCAATTGAGCACGCTCAGTGAGCGCATGAATCACAGCCCGGGTGCCGCCTGTGACTTGGATAAGACGTATTAACCCGCCCACCATAAAGCAAAACAAAATGGTGCGCGTGTTCCCCGCACTGGCAAACACACCAATATAACTATCCAATGCCTTCGCCGCGCCTGCGAATGGATTGAAATTCGCAATCACGGTATAACCCACCATCGCCCCTGCTAGTAGCGACAGAATCACCTGACGCGTGACCACAGCAAGTACAATAGTGACCAGTGGCGTCACCACCGTCCAGACGCCATAATCGGTCATGACGCCTCCTGATCGAGTGCGTGCAGAAGATCCTCAATTAAGTCACGGCTATCTTCAATGCCGACTGAAAGCCGGAAGGTGGTATCGAAAACCCCCATCGCCTCGCGTGCCTCTTCACTCATGGAACCGTGAGACATGGACGCTGAATGGTTGATCATACTCTCCACACCACCGAGCGATTCAGCCAAGATAAAGTAGCGTAAGCGGCTTAAAAATCGCTCGCTTTCCACTCGCGTGCCTTTTAGCTGAACGGTAACCACTGCTCCCCCTGAGCGCATTTGCGTCTGACAAAGCGCATGTTGCGGGTGTGACGGTAAGCCAGGATAGAAAACCGCTTCAATGGCAGGGTGGTTTTCCAGCGCGGTCGCAACTTTTAGCGCATTATCGCATTGGCGCTGCATACGCAGATCGAGCGTTTTTAATCCGCGTAACGCGAGATAGGCATCAAATGGCGAGGCAATCGCGCCGACCGTGGTTTTCGCAAAATCAATTTTTTTCGCCAACGCTTCATCAGCGGTAACCAGCGCGCCGCCAATCATGTCAGAATGCCCGCCAATGTATTTGCTGGTCGACAACATCACAATATCTGCCCCTAAACGCAACGGCGTTTGGTTCCACGCAGTCGCAAAAGTGTTATCCACACAGGTTAATAACGCATGCTCGCGGGCAAACTGGCAAATCGCGGTAATATCGACGAGTTCCAATAACGGGTTGGTTGGGGTTTCAACCCAGATCATCGCCGTGTTCGGCTTGACCGCGGCTGCTACGGCATTGAGATCATTGAGATCAACATAATCGACACTGAGTCCATTATTGGCGGCGCGGAGTTTGTCGAACAAGCGATGCGTCCCCCCATACACACCGCGCATCGCAATAATGTGCGCGCCTACCGGCAGTAGCTCTAAGGCCAAGGCTGTCGCTGCCATCCCCGAGGCCGTCGCCGTCGCATAACAACCTTGCTCGAGCGCCGCCAACGCACTCTCGTAAGCTGATCGGGTTGGATTCGCAACCCGCGAGTAACCAAAGTCGGCCTGATGGCTAAGGTCAGATTGAATAAAACTACTGGCGGTGTATATCGGCGGGAAAGCCGCATTGTGCCCCTTGTCCGTTTGATCACCACCGTGGACAGCTAACGTAGAAAAGTGGGGTTGTTTCATATTTTCACCCATTAAAAGAATATTGGTTTAATAATTGTTTTTATTTTAGCCATTATGACGACTCACAAACAAACTGACATGATATTGTATGACTATAATGACTGATAAATAGAATTATCTTCTAGCATATAAGAACAAGTTACTTTGCTAAGCCTACCGAATGCGCCCTCCACGCCCACACTTGAGTAAGCCAGTGCGTACAGCTACGTTTAATAGGGAGCTCTTGAGAAGGCGTATATCATGGCACATTGCACCACACCTAGAAGGTCGAAGCACAGCCACCTCTTTCACTTGATATTGCTAGTTGGATGGGTGATCGCAATGACTGTCAGTCGCACAGTCACTGCCAGCCCGATGCTCACGATTACCAGTAAAAAAGGGACAGAAGCTTTTACACGTGAACAACTCGTCGCGATGGCCGATCGTACCATTGAAACAGCCACTCCGTGGACCGATGGCCAACAACGGTTTTTAGGCGTATCAGCGCAAAAGCTACTCGCTCAACTCGATATTCCGCCCAAAACACTCAAAGTTTATGCGCTAAATGATTATTGGGCCCAGATTACGGTTGAGGATATTGAGCGGTATAACCCCATATTTGCGATAAAAAAGAACGGACAGTGGATGCGTGTTCGCGATAAAGGGCCAATCTGGGTCATCTATCCGTTATCGGAAAATAATTTAATGGATAACGAAATAATACATAGCCGTATGGTGTGGCAAGCGAACCGTGTGGAGGTGATGGATGAGTAGCGGTGTAACACGCTTATGATGCTTAAGCGCCCAGTCACTTGGTTCATTGTTTTTGTGTTTGCGATCCTCATCTTCGCGGTTGTGACGCTTTACCAGTTCAATCAAAGCTACTCTCGCCATGCAGTGCGTACCCAGCTGTCAGCATGGGCATTGGCCCAAATGGAATTAGAAACCCTTGAGTTTCGCCATGAACTCGCCTTGTATCTCCGCACTCAACGTCAAGACCGCAGTGCACTCATTTTAAAGTACGACATTCTCTGGAGTCGCTACGACACCTTTTTACGAAGCAGCGAGACAGAGGAGTTGAGACAAGCCTTTAGTGCCACTCCTCTTGTGACACGCGCATTTCAAATCATAAGACGTTATGAACAAGCGGTACTAGAAGGTCAGACGACACGCTTACAGCAATTGCTTAGCGAAATGGACACCCTACTCCCTGCGCTGCGAGATTTGATGATCAATAATTTAACAGGCCCTGCCGCTATCAAACAACGCGAGTATCTCGCCAACCAATTGAAACATATCTATCTCGCCGTCGGGCTTATCCTTACCCTATTAGGGTATTTCTCTTGGCGTATGTATCGGGACAGCCTGAAGCAACAGCAAATGGCATGGATGGACAGCGTCACACAACTTCCAAATCGCAATTATTTACTGGATGCCTTACAAAAAGCCGCAACCAAGAAAGCGATACACACCTTACTTGTCATTGATATTCGCCGTTTCAAAGACATTAATGACTTGCTGGGGTATGAACAGGGTGATCATGCTCTCACTAAACTCGCGCAAAGGCTTAATAATATCTGCTCACCTTATGGCTATACTTGCGCGCGTTTAAGCGGCAACAGATTTGCCGTTTTAGCCGCGGTCGATGGCCATTATTTGAGCTTTTTCACCCAACCACTTCGCGATACGTTGCGAAACGCCCTCGACGATATCTATCCGGATATCCAACTCACCGTTGCGCTTGGGATCGCCAAAAGTGCGGATCTTGACACGGCACTTCGTAAAGATCCGGAGGTCTTTGCCAATACGCTATTGAATAATGCTGATCTTGCCTTACTCAAAGCTAAAGATGCTTTACCCTCGAAAGACAGTATCGTAGTCTTCAAACCTAAGTTCGAGGCCGATGCCCGTCAGCGCCGACAATTAAAAGATGATTTAAATGTACTGCTTGTTGATGAAAGCCAGGATGAGCTATCTCTTGTCTATCAACCAATTATATCGTCTGAGCCCGACAAACTTGGTTGTGAAGCATTAATTCGCTGGCAACATCCAACCTTGGGACCAATCCGCCCTCAGTTATTAATCGATGTAGCGGAAGAAGCTGGCCTTGGACAGCGACTTGGCACTTGGATCCTACGGCAAGTTTATGCGGCGATGAATACCGAATGGCAAACCATCAACCAGCATATCGATGTGGCGGTCAATTTATCTGACTCTTTCTTTAGTGAGGCGTTGCTCTCAGACGTAGTGAATATTTTTATCCATCACCCTGAACAACGTAAACGGTTGGTGTTTGAAATCACCGAGACCATGACCATTGATGATATTGGTAGATTCAGCCTAATAATGAATCAGTTACGAGACATAGGCATCAGGCTTGCCTTGGATGATTTTGGCACAGGTTGGTCATCGATGGCGGTACTGAATCACTTGAGCTTTGACAAAGTGAAAATTGATCGTAGCTTTATCGAGCATATGGCCACCGTTTCTCGGCAGCAAATACTGGTCGATACCATTTGTTATATGTCGCATCAACTTGGGATCCGTGTGGTCGCAGAGGGTGTAGAAACGCAGGAGCAATTGATCAACTTACAGCAAATGGGGGTCGATGAATTCCAAGGCTACTATTTTTCTAAGCCGCTTAACGCTATTGATTTTTATGCCTTTTGTATCGACCACCTTAGCAAGCAAAATACGTTTTCACTGAAAAATTAATCGAGAATTTCTTCAATATCGACGACTTTCGACCGGTTTACGGTGATTTTCCAACGCTGGTAAACCGTAGGCTGGTCTTTGATTTTTTGACAGCTTACCAAGTTAAATTGGTGGCGCTTTTCAACCGAATCTTTTAAAACCTGTCCATCGTTTAGTCGATACAAACGCTGACTTCCACGATCCATTAAACGTGAGAAAGAACGAAAATCGAGCTTCCAGACATCTCGGGTCGTGTCATAGCCAGACAAAAAGCGGGTAGTCTCTAGCTGGGTTTTGACCTTTAGGCGCACCACGGCCTCTTCTTGTTGACGCAGCTTGCCACGACGCAGCTTTTTGACTTCATCGGGCAGCGCAGTAAAGTCGATGTAATCGAGCCATTCCAACTGCCGACCAATCTGTCTATTCGAGGTAGGATCGATAAAGCGCTTGCGCCATTTGGGCCGCCCTTTACGAATCCATCGCCACAGCGCATCACGCAAATCATCTTTAAAAATTTCACGCAACGCATAGATCCCGGCCATCGCCAAGACAAACGACAAGGTAATTTCACCCAAATACTGCCGAGCCTGCACAATCACGGTGGTGACAAACAACATCACAAACGCCGTCGCCGAGGCTTTCGCGAGTTTATTAAGGTTCTTACCCAAAGCTTCCGGTTTTTGGCGAATGGTGACAGGAAATTCAATCAAACGACGTAGCAAGCGCATTTTGTTAACCATGCGGGTCGGATCGCTGATCGCTTTGTCGGAATTGTAGCGATTGACCAAACGATGAGCTTCTTCCGCTTCACAAAGCTCCACAAGTTGTTGGCGGATAGTTTTATACACCGAGCCGCGCGGCATATGCGCTAAAAGCGACAAGAACCGTTGCTCGGTCAGCCATGACAGATAATTATCAATATTGTTGTAATACTTTACTAGCTTGGTATCTTGCGGCTGGTAACGGCGCAAACGGCGTAAGATTTCCACCGCCATTTCGATGGTATCTTCCAATTGCTCGAGTGCTTCTTCGTCTTCCAATCCTGAGACCGACTCAAAAAAGTCGTGCGTCGCTTTTTCTAATGAAAGCGCGTACTGATACGCATACAAACTCAAGCTGACTCGATATTGCTCAGTGGGTAATTTTTCTCGGCTGGCAAGACGCGAGTGTACCAAAGGTAAGTGGTAGCGAGAGGTAAAATAGGTGCGGCTATTCGACAGCACGCGGTGGTAGAATTCATCCTCGTTCAGAACATGTTTACCAAACTTCAGCTCTCCCGGGACAAACAAGTAGAAATCGACTTCTTGTGCACTGATTTCCTCGTTCAGAATGGCAACGCGAACCGATAAGCCTTCATGTTTATCTACCGTGATCAATCCTACTCTCCTACTACTCAATGGAATGCTGATGCGACAGTGCTCAAGGGCTGCCTCATGGCGGCACTATTATTCCACACCATCGATCGATTGCGTCATCATAATGACAAATATATGACACATTATTGATGGTTAATATATCGCCACTTTTTTGTTTTTCCTGCTCATCCCTGATGAGTACAGGGCTCAGAAGAAAGGTAACAAAGAAATTAACGGGGTTATCCACAGTTTTAGTAGATAACTTTTTCTCCTTTAATCTAAATGTAGTTTGTCTTCAACTAGATATAGTGCCTATTATGGCTTAACTTACTTGACGCTTTGGCCAGTCGAGGTAAATCAGCTGCGCATCCACCTCGTTGATCGCTTGCCATGATGTCGTCTCAAACGCTACCACGGCTACTCCAGACGTGGGTAAATTCTCTTTGCGCATACCCATCTGTTGGAGATAAAGGTTCAACGCTGGATTATGGCCAATTACCATCGCGGTTTGCTGACGCTCATCCAACTGTTTCGCTGCGGTAGTAATCGCACCGCTGTGCTCGGTATATAAGGCAGTGTCCACGATAATAGGCGGTTTGTCATTAAGGGTCTCCGCCACCAATACCGCGGTATCTTTCGCTCGCTGCGCTGAGCTGGTTACAATGGTTTGAGGTTGCAATACCCAAGCATTCAGGCGCTCAGCCATCAAAGGCGCTTGACGAAAGCCTCTTGGGTTCAAAGGCCGATCGTGATCGTCTAAGCTAGGGTCATCCCAACTGGATTTCGCATGTCGCATCAAAAATAGGTATTTCATGTTGCCTCCCTAGATTATGTTCTCCTTTCTCGTCAACATGATTACTGTTATCCAAGCTCGACATTCAACAAAAAAGCGAGCCAAGGCTCGCTTCAAAAGGCACATTGCTGTCACGCATTGCCTTAGCTTGCCACCACTTCACGTAGCCGCTCTTGGACAACGTTCACGAGCAAATCAGGTTGAAACTTAGAGATAAACTGGTTACAGCCGACTTTCTCAACCATGGCCTCATTAAAACTACCACTCAATGAGGTGTTAAGTGCGATGTAAAGGTTACTCATTCGGCTATCAGAACGCACCTCATGCGTTAATTTGTAGCCATCCATCTCAGGCATCTCAGCGTCGGTGATCATCAATAGGATCTCATCGCTGACATTTTTGCCTTCATCACACCAACTTTTAAGTAATTGCAGCGCCTCGGCACCGTTTTTTTTCATGATGCATTCGACACCAAACTGAGACAGAGTATCACTGACTTGTGCACGTGCTGTTGACGAATCATCCACCACCAAGACACGCTGCCCTGCCATATAAGGTGTGAGTTGCGGATCGAGCACATCTTCTGATATCCCAATTTCGTACGCGACAATCTCAGCCAAAATTTTCTCAACGTCGACGATTTCCACGAGGCGAGTTTGGCCATCGAAGTCTTGGCGAGTGATCGCGGTCAGGTAGTTATTGCGCCCAGTGCCTTTGGGCGGCTCCATAATCTCATCCCAGCCCATGTTTTTGATATTGATGACTTGGCCAACTAAGAACGCCTGAATCGTCCGGTTGTACTCGGTCACGATCACGTTGCAATCATCCGACACCCCAATCGAGCCCATGCCAATCGACTGACGCAGGTCAATCACAGGAATTGACTTTCCTCGGATCATCGCCACGCCACGCACATTCGGATGCGAACCTGGCATTTGGTTGAGCCGGGGCACTTTAATGACTTCACGCACTTTAAAAACGTTGATGGCAAAAGGTTGCGTGGTGCCAAGATAAAACATTAAAAGCTCTAGGCGGTTCTCCCCCACCAGCCGCGTACGCGAATCTACCGAATCTAAAATATTGGTCATAGTTTGCTCAACCGTTGGTTTACTTCTTAAAAGGCGTATATCCGATGCGCGTGATAGCTCGAGGACGAGCACCTAATCATGCACTTTTGTCATTGATGTAACACGGTGACAAAAAAGCTATTACCTTTATTTTAGGTAAGAAATGACGACAGGCAACCTATTGCGCTGTGTCTGGCTCTGTCTTCGTGTGTTTCTGCGTCATTAGCCTAGCATGACTGCTGACCGGAAAGCGTGCGAAATCGCGCATTTAATTCACACTATCAATAAGTTTCAAATATGAGACAATAGTACGGAAAAATTTTATGTTCTGTCTAATCCCCCCTATCATAATGGGGAGATGTGTCTTACGCATAATGCTGATAAAATACACACCGTTATTACGATTACACGTAGAGTGATGCTATGAAGAGCAAAGCCAATCAATCACAAGGCATGTTGATGTTCCGCCTGACCCCGACGCAATCTTTTGCGATTGGGACCCTTAAGGTGCGGGAGATCATCCCTTTTCAGCCGCTAACGGATTTGCCCGGCTCTCACCCCACAGTGATAGGAACCACTAGTTTCCGTGGCATCGCCACTCCCGTCATTGATATGGCCAAAGCGATTGGTTACAAGCCAGTCGACAAGTCAGAATGGGAGTCGTGTTACATTATCGTCACTGACTGTCAGCGTCGTGTAATGGGCTTTTTGGTGCGCGGCATTGAAAAGATCAGCGAGTGTGACTGGCGCTCGATCGCCGAGCCACCTCAAACACTGGGTACTCGTGCGTTTTTAACTGGCGTAATGAAAATCGACGAAAAGCTGGTTCAGCTGCTGGATGTCGAATACATCATGGAACATATTTTCCCATCCGATCCGGATAAACTGCACCCTGTTTTGTCGGATGTCGATCGTGAAAAGCTCAAGCCGATGAACATCTTGCTTGTTGATGATTCCTTAACCGCAAGACGGCAACTTTCTGAAGCGTTAGACAGTATTAATATTCCCTATTACGTCACCAACAACGGTTCAGAAGCACTGCAAATGATGAAAAACGCGGCGTCCGCCGGTAAACCGTTTGACATTATTGTTAGCGATATCGAAATGCCCGGTATTGACGGTTATGAGCTCGCCTTTGAAATTCGTAGCGATGACAAACTGGCCGAAGCGTACCTGATCCTCCATACATCGCTGTCGAGTGATATTAGTGTGGATCGCGCCAAACAAGTCGGTGCACACGAAGCGCTGACAAAATTTGATGCCACCGAGCTCGTTCAAGCCATGTTACGTGGCGCGATGCTAAAAACCTCTGGCTCCTCAGTGAAACTTGAGGGGACGCCAACCAACTACTGATCGCTGTCTCGAGCAGGCTGGCTTTGATATGTGTCATACCACTGTCAAGGCGAGTCTGCTATCTTTGCCAACATCACGTTCTAATCGGGTATAAGGTGATTTGGGCATGTCTTTCGCCAGTCTCTCCCCAATGGCACATTTCTGTGTATCCCAAATCAGATCCTTTATCGGTTCAATTGATGAAAAACTCCTCACTTCAAGCGCGAAAAGGCTGGGTTTGGCCGAGCGCTTGTGGTTTAATTTTTTCATACTTCAAAAAATAGAAGGCGACTATAATGACCAGTGTATTTGAGATCGTTAAGCACTCACGACAAAAGAATAAGCTAAAACGCGAAATCCAAGACAACGACAAGAAGATCCGCGACAATCAAAAACGCGTTGTGCTGCTAGAAAATTTGCTCGATTATATCCAGCCTGAGATGTCCTATGAAGACATTGTCGAAATCATCAAGAATATGAAAGGTGATTACGAGGACCGCGTTGATGATCACATCATCAAGAATGCGGAGATTTCTAAACAGCGCCGTGAAATCAGCCGTACTATCAAAGAGCTCACCAAGCAAAGTAAAAGCGGTAAGTAAGCCCAACTACTTGCACTGATTTGAGTGTTAATACCCGCCTATTGCGGGTATTTTTCGTTAAGTATCCGCATTACGCCTCAGCCAGAGGGTTACGAATCGCCTCACCAAACATGGGAACAGGCCGTTCGTTGCTATCATCGTAGCCAATGTTAAACCTTACACGATTGATACAAATCTTCTCTTTCGTCTCACTCAGCACGTCAAACAATCCAAAGCGTTCATTCAGCTGCGGTTGTGCCTGTTGATAACGACGAAGGGTGTCACCTAACTGACGATAAAATTCAGTCTCGCTCACCCCAAGGGACACAAACCACGGCGAAATAAAACGTAGTGTGGTCACAAAATGCCCCGTATATAAATCATGCACCAGATAGTTTGGCGGCAAGTGCTTGATCGCCGCTCGCACGCGTTTATCTAAGCTGTCCAACTCTGGAAACGGCTGATCGACAAAGCGTAAATCACCATGAAAATCTTTGATCATGCAACCCACAGGGATATCGTCTTCCAGCACCAAGGTAATGTTTTGCCCATGCGCCACTAGCCCAATCCCGTATTGGCATAGCAAGTGATAAAGGGGGACCACAACATGATCAAACAAACGCTGCAACCATTCCCTAGGTGTTAGTAGGGTGCGCGCAATCAGCGCTTCGACACAGCTGACCCCATCACCACCCGCTTGCATCAGGGTCGCCATAATCATAGGTCGCTGATGAGACGGTAACAGGCTTTCGGCACGCTCACGCCAAACGCATCCCAACATTTCGTGATATTTGTAACAGCTGTCTATTTGCGCCTGATAAGGCTGCGGGCAGTACACACCGGCGACTTCCTGCTGTACATGCATACCAAGACGCGACAATAACGCATCCTGACGTACACAGGTTGACAGCCATTTTGACAGCACTGGGCCATGGGCAATAAAGCTCCCGGGTACGCCGCGATAGCAGGAGGTATTGAGAATGGTTAACGCTGTTTTTACGTCGTATGCGGCTTGCCCATCCGCTCGGCTCAAGGTACGAATCGACTGCTGTGGACGCCACTGTTCTGTACTCGCACCCAGGTCAATGATGTCACCTGAAGCGAATAATGACGCATATTGGCTGTAAATATAACGCTGCATCTGCCACGGATGCACCGCCATAATCAGGTAATCATCCCGTTCATCGACCGCTAAGCGCGTCATGAGTGCGTCATAAGCGGCTGGTGATAGGGTCTCAGTGAGCAAAGAGGCCTGATCGAATCCATCCCCAAAGCCATAACGCGCGCACGCTCGATGCACAGCGAGATAATGCAACGCAAACGTGTTGCCATATTCAGGCGCATATTGTTGACGATCCTGCTGGCCCCAGCCCAATCGCCCTTTATTGGCGAGCGCCTTGGGGTGAGCATCCAAATAGGGCTGACGATCGGTTTCTGATAACGTTACGAGTTTATCGGCTGGTAGGGTGCTAAGCATCGCGAGATGCTGTTGTTCCGCAATGAGTGTTTCTTGATACTCCTCGATAAAACCACCAAGGTGCAAGGGATCCATATTGATAACAGATTGCAAGTCCATCACTAATTCAATCAGCTCTGGATGATAGTTGTCGCCCCGTGACACGCTGCCACTATCTACCATCACCATTCCCCAAATGCTCATCGTGCCCGTAAACCGCCATTCTGCATCAGGCAGTGTCAACCTAAACTGGCGCCCGTCAAGGTGGTCAACCGTAATCGCATTTTCGAAGTGAAGCTCACTGATCGCTTTTGTGAGCAGTTTTTGATTGGCTGCTTGCCAATAATTCCCCTGCATTTGTTACGTCCTTTATCTATTTGATTTCACCCATTTAAAGTAAATGTGGCAATTCGGTTATCAATGTATTGACAACAAGGGCAAATATCAATAATCATAATGATATCTATTATCATTTAATGATAAGTGATTAGGTAGTGACGTAGACGTATCTGCAGGGACGCAGGCTCGCTGAGCCCTGCAGCTTTATGTTGTATAAGGATAATTATGAAGTCTAAAAAAGTAGTTGGCCTCTCACTGACCCCACTGGCCATAGTGATTGGCGCACACCTTGCCCATGCCGCCCCTTCTGCGGCCAATACCGAAACCATCATCGTAACTGGCAGTAAAATTCAGACCACGATCGCCGATTCCGCTAGCACCAACTGGGTGATCACCAATGAAGAACTAACCCGTGAAATTCAAGGCGGTGAGTCATTAAAAGGCGCGCTCGGGAAGCTGATCCCAAGCTTTGACTTTGGCAGCACTAACGCGCGTACCAATGCCTCACAGAATCTGCGTGGCCGCAGCGCACAAATCATGATTGATGGCGTGGCGTTGAATGCCGCTCGCACCATCAGCCGCCAACTGGATAGTATCGACCCCTTTAATGTCGCACGCGTTGAGGTACTATCAGGCGCGACCTCCATTTATGGCGCGGGGGCAACCGGCGGTATTATCAATATCATCACTAAACGTGGTGAAGCGGGCGATGCGCAACTTGAGGTTCACACCGGCGTCACCTCTGGGTTTAACAACAGCGACGACCTGACCAAAAAAGCCGCGATTGCGGTATCCGGCGGCAGTGATAGCTTGCAAGGGCGCTTATCCGTGGCGTATGAAGGCAAAGGTGCGGCCTACGACGGCAATGGCGATCCTATTTTGCCCGATGTCACCCAAACCGATACCCAATTCAATGACAGCATTGATGTGATGGGTAGCTTAGATTACAGCCCTGACGACGAACAGCACCTCTCCCTGACTGCTCAATACTATGACAGTCAACAAGACAGTGATTACGGGATCTGGTTTGAAGATACGACCGATCTAAAAAGTGATGTTGAGCGTCGTAAAGGGCTCAAACTTGATGAGCAACCATTCACTGAACGTTTGATGCTCAACACCCAATATAGCCATACCAATGTGCTAAATCATGCCTTACTCGCGCAAGCCTATTATCGAGAAGAAACCTTCGGCTATTTCCCGTTTCCGCGTAACGGTCTATTTAGCGGCTCAGAGCAAAGCAACGATGTTTACGGCCTAAAAGTCTTACTGGAGAAAAACTGGGATAACCTCACGCTGAACTATGGGTTGGATTACAGCAAGGAAGAGTTCCGCGCCAAGCAATACGTCTATGATTCAACAACCAGTGCAACAAGTCATGGTTTAGAGTTTGAGAAAAAGGGCACGATCGGTCGTTATCCTGACTTTGATACCCAAAATGCCGGTGTGTTTGCTCAAGCAGACTGGGCCGTTAACGATAAGTTAAATGCCTTTGCCGGATTGCGCTACCAGTACACCAAGTACAAAGGCAGTGATTTTATCGGCTTCACCCAGCAAGCCTATATTCTACTCGGCTTATTACCAGATGCGGATGCCATCCCAGGCGGCACCACAGACAAGGATATTTGGCTTGCGAATGCGGGGCTAAAGTACGACCTAACCGACAACCAACAAGTTTGGGCTAACTTTAGTCAAGGCTTTAATATGCCGGACCCAGGCAAATTCTACGGCAAAGGCAAATATTCAGGCGGTACCCTCACCAACAGCGTGAGTGTTCAAAACACGGAATTGGACGGTGTAAAAACCAACTCCTTTGAGCTAGGCTGGCGCACTCAGCAACAAGACTACAATGCGCAAGTCGCCGCGTACTACTCGATTTCAGACAAGTCGTACAAGTACAACAACGATCTCGATGTCACCTTAGATAGTGACAAACAGCGTATCTATGGCCTCGAAGGGCAAATCAAATACTACCTCACTGACACTTGGTATAGCCGCGCACAGGGCCACTTAGTGCAGAGCGAAATCAAGAATAGTGGCCATTGGGATGAGCTGAGTATCTACAATGCGAGCCCTTCTACCGCGATGGCGGCAGTGGGTTACGATAACTTCGATTGGGGTACAGAGCTCAACCTCCAACACGTTGGCGATCTGTCTGATGAAGATGGCGACCGCCTTGAGGGCTATGAGCTTGTCGGCCTCAATGGTTACTACACGTTGCCGGTCGGCCAAATTAATTTCGGCATCCAAAACTTGTTTGATAAAGACTATCAAACGATTTGGAGCCAAAAAGCCCAGAAAGTCTATAGCGGCCTCGCTAGCGCCGACATGTTTGACTACGCCGGTGTGGGGCGCACCTTTAGCTTAAGCTACAGCGCCACGTTTTAATTGTATTCCTTTTCGCGCCCAACCCTCGTTGGGCGCCTTTTCTCCCAATTTTTTTAGCCCATATTTGCACAACAACATTGCCCCAATAAGCCCGTGTCTGTAAGGAGTTGTCATGACACACCCCCTGAGTTTGAATGCGTTTTTCAATGCGTTGTTTGTCGAGCACCCGCACACGCGGGTGATAAAAGGTCAGCCTGACCACGCCAGTTTCCCGTGTGAGCAGGGCGAATTATTATTACCGCTCACCTACACCTCAGCAGCCGGCCGTCATCGTTATCAAGGTGACATACTGTGGCGCGGTAGCGACGGTGAAACTGCCCCTACTACCTTTGCCGATGCGGTTTACCGTATAGCGCAATCAGTGCCTGAGGTCAGTGGCGAACGTCTCGACCGCTTTGCATCACGTGTTAGCCAGTCTGACGCCTATGTACAGCGAGCAGAAGCACATTGGCAACACAGGTTCGCTGACCGCTGGCCACAGCGTTTTATCGAATCGGAGCAGTCTCTGACCGGCGGTCATAGCATGCACCCTGTCCCCAAGAGCAATGAACCACTGACGCCCGAACAGCAAGAGGCGTATCTACCCGAATTTGCGCAGTCATTTGCGATTGAATGGTTTGCGGTTGCGCCGGGGCAATGGACAGGTGAAGGGGTTAACCATGATGTACGCGACACCTTGCAGTCGCTGTTTGTAGATAGCGTGGGCTTAACCCATGCGGCCAATTTGCCACGAGGCTGGCTTCCCTTGCCCATGCATCCTTTACAGGCGCAAGCGTGGCGTGACAGTGACGACGCACACACACTCAAAAACAGCGTGATTGATTTAGCCTTGACCAGTAGCGGCTGGCTGGCCACCTCATCGTCACGCGCCATCTATCATCCCGACCATCAGTGGATGTTAAAAGTCTCTCTGCCTGTCAAGCTCACTAACTCGGTACGACTATTAACCGCCACTGAAGCCAAGCGTGGTACCTTACTGAGTAAAATGCTCAACGCAGCCCCCGGAAAAACGCTGCAGCAGCGAACCCCCACGACGACCTTTATCGAGGAGCCGGTCTGGTGCACCATTTTGTCCGAGCAAGGTGAGCCTTTATCACTACCTTTGGTGAGCTTGCGCGACAATATTTTCGCCCACCAAGCCGATCAAGATGTCCACCTGCTCGCCAGTATCAACCAGCCACATGGGCAAGGCAGCCAAATTGGCGCACTGATCGCGCAAGCCGCACAACATCATCAATGGACACAGCACGACGCCGCACATCATTGGTTAGCCGCCTTCTTGGAACATATTTTGTATCCCCTGTGTTTGGCGCGCAGCGATTATGGCATCTTGCTACTGGCCCACCAGCAAAATATCTTGCTGCGTACCGCGCACGGTTTGCCTAATGCCATGATGTACAGAGACTGCCAAGGTATTTGGGTCACCGACCCGGCCCCGACGCTGTTCCCCGACGCATTCAGTGAGGGGTTACCAAGCTGTTACGTCCCCGCCGACAAGGTTGATCCGTATCTGAGTTACTATCTGATTGGTAATACGCTAATCAATACACTTTCCGCGATCAGCGAAGCCACCGGTGTCACGGAGCAACGTTTGTGGCAGGTCTGCCGTCAAGCTTTCGCAACTTGGCGAGCGAGCCATCCTGTGGATAGCCGCCTGTATGACTATCTTCTCGACTCGCCGACCCTACACTGGAAACGGAACTTCCACACTTTCCTCGCCGATCACAACGAAGCGACACTGGCCGATCCCAGTCAAATTTACACGGATATCGATAACCCATTTTATGGTGATAACGCACTGGGCTCATGGATATTTAAACCGGTCAATCTTGATCGCACCGTGGGACTTCGCAGCCACTTGCTCGACGCGTCTTATCACCTCATCGACGTGATGGAGCATGGTCAAGCCAAAGCGACCTTCGTACTGCACCAACCGGACAATGACACCGCGACACTAACCACGCGCTATTGCAATGATGAATCACTCTGGTGGTCGGCCGTTGAACACGCCTTTTATCAGCATCAGTGCCAAGCACTGCATGCCAGTGATTACCCTCACGCTCTGCAATCAGTCGTCTCCCCCGGCACTCCACTGACGCTGTCGCAGTTTAAACAGCACTGCCCGATTTGGCACCAAGCTCAGGCCCCCTCCAATGAGGGATACCAAACCGCAGACAACGGCTTAACCCACCCAACGCGGCCTGAAAAGCCACAAGGTGTGTTCTATCGTCGCTACTTTTATCACCTCAAACGCACCCTGACGCTGCGTCCGGTAGAAACAGAACGTGATCTTGCATGCTTTCACGCCTGGCATAACCATCCGGATATTGCCCCGATTTGGGAATTAGAGGGCTCGCTCGACTTTCATCGCCAATATCTACAAAAGGCGCACCATGACGCACATCTTATCCCCGTGATTGGCGAGTTTGATGGACAGCCTTTCGGCTACTTTGAAATTTATTGGGTCGCCGAAGACCGACTTGGGCCTTACTACGATGTCGATGCTTTCGATCGTGGTATCCATATGCTGGTCGGCAACCCTCACTTTTTGGGACGTCAGTTTTTTAGTACTTGGGCGCAATCGCTCATCCACTACTGCTTTTTAGCCGAATCTCGCACCTTAAATGTGATGGGAGAGCCGAATGCGGCCAATTGGCGTGTGGTACGCATTAGCCGTGGCGTAGGCATGAAAAAACAAAAAGAATTCGATTTCCCGCATAAGCGCGCCGCGCTATTGCAATGTGAGCGTCACGACTTTTTCGCGCAGTACGCGCAATAAGGATGTAGTTATGACAAGGCATTATTCTGTTTTAGGTATCGGGCTTGGCCCCTTTAATCTCAGTGCGGCGGCACTGCTGGCTCCCCACACTCAAACGATTTCAAGTTTGTTTGTTGAGCAAAAGCCACGCTTTGCATGGCATCCCGGTTTATTGCTCGATGATGCAAAAATGCAAACCTCGTACCTGAAAGACATGGTAACGGCGGTTGATCCAACCAGCCCTTATACGTTTATTAATTATCTGGTTAAAACCAAGAAATTCTATCCTTTTACGGCGCGGGGCGAACAGACGGTCTCGCGGTTAGAGTTTTCAGATTATATGGCTTGGGTGGCTCACCAGCYTCCCAATACCCAATTTGACACACCCGTCGTTAACATTACGCCACACGGCTCAGGCTTCGCGGTGAATACACAACACGGACAATTGACCTGTGATCATTTGATCCTTGGTACCGGTATCCAGCCGTTTATGCCTGACTGTGCTGAGCCATTTATGGGTGAGCAGGTCTTTCACGCCAGCGAACTGGCACTTCGACAACCAGACTTAAGGGGTAAAAAAGTCGCCATTGTTGGTGGTGGCCAAACCGGTGCCGATGTTTTTCAGCACGTCTTTGATGGTGAATTTGGCAAAGTTGCGCATATTGATTGGGTCTCTCGTCGCCCTAACCTCCAAGGATTAGATGAGAACCCATTTACTGATCAGTACTTTATGCCTGATTATGCAGAGCAGTTTCACGGTCTCGACCCCAAAGTCAAACACACTCAACTTGCACAACAAAAGCTGGCCAGTGATGGGATCACCGAGAATTGCTTACAAGGGCTATACCAACGCCTCTATCATGATAAATATGTACGCCGGTCACCGTCATGGTGGCGACTGCTTCCGGGACAAACACTCACGGGTATGCAATCGCACCCATCTGGTTACCAGTTAACCACAACAGCAACGTTGACCAGTGACATCGCAACAATCGATGCAGACGTGGTTATCTTGTGTACCGGATTTTCTCGTGCCCTGCCTCAGTGTCTCGATACCCTGCGCGATTGTCTCGAACTCGATGACAAAGGTCGGCCTAGTGTGAATGCGCACTACCGAGTAAAGATGCGTGAAGGCTACTCACAGGCATTGTATATGATGAATGTCGGCACGCATTGTCACGGCATTATTGAGCCGCAACTGAGTCTTGCGGCATGGCGAGCCGCCACCATTATCAATGCAATTAATGGTACACCGATGTACGATATTGCCCATCACCACGGCCTGCTTGATTGGACACTGGCGGCATCCTCCCCTGCCACACCTAAAATGCAAAAAGTAGCAGGTTGGTAATGGCCCACGCACACACACAAGCGGCGAGACAAACCGCCAGATGGCAACCGCTCACCTTGACCTTGATTGCTGCCTTGATGGGCATCGGTCAGAATGGACTCTTGGTCTCGCTCCCTCTGCTGGTAGCACAAGGTGGCTTTTCACTGTCAACATGGGCAGTGATTATTGCCGTGGGAAGCGTGTTGTTTCTCCCCGCCGCGCCATTTTGGGGACGAATGAGCGACCAACATGGTCCTAAGTTTGTGGTCCTGCAAGCGCTAACCGGCATGGCGATTAGCTTCGCGTTATTGCTTACTGCAACATTGGGCGCGCAAAGCAGCGCTACCCAATGGCCTTGGTTAGCGCTTGCGGTACTGGCACGGGTGATCTACGGCTTAACGGTCGCAGGGATGGTGCCGGCCAATCAGCATTGGGCCGTGTTACTCGCCGGTGAGGCACGCCGTATGCAAGCAATTACCTCCATCAGTATTGGCTTAAGCCTCGGCCGATTAGCTGGCCCGTTGATTGCCTCGGCAGTGCTAGTGATCAGCCCCTACGCGTCACTGACGCTGATGCTATTACTGCCACTATTAGGCGCAATCGCTATCAGCATGATGCCTCACTGCGCCGGTAAAAAGGACGAACCTCATTCATCCGCCAGTCTATGGCTCGCGCCAAAAGCCATTTGGCCCTACATGGGTTACGGCCTTGCCGTGTGTGCAGCGATTGCCCTGTTGCAATACAATCTCACCCCCATGCTCAATCACCTCACCGAATGGTCCGCCGATAAAGTTAGCCAAGCCATCGGCTATTTGCTGACATTAAGCGGTATCGCCACCTTAGCCGTACAAGTGTTAGTGGTAAAAAGACAGCGTCTGAGCACCGAGCGTATGCTAAGCCTTGGCGCAATCAGTATGGTGACAGGTTATGCCCTGCTATTAGTGCAACATTTTGCTGTGTTAGTGATGGCAATGGTGGTGATATCAGCTGCCTGTGCACTTCTTATCCCCGCCTATACCAGCCAAGCGATGCAACGGCTCGACCATGAACCGGGGAAAGTCAGTGGTTATATCGCGATGGCGCATACGCTGGGTTATGGGTTCGCGTCCCTGTTAGCAACGCTCACGCTAAATTATCCGCCCCTGCCTACGTTAACCTGCCTGCTGCTTTCCTGCGCCGTTGTCATTGGGGTACTGGTAATCAAACCTACGGCTTCGCCTCGTTAACTCACTCATAGAGCAGAGACACTGCCACTGCGCACACCTCCTGCCACTTTTCTCGCCCTCGGACGCGAACATCAGCTTATCACCGAGGGCGAACAATGCTTTGAGATTAGAAAGAAGACAAAGGTTCTCAGGTTACAACCTGATTTCATTGAGTTAATCACACGGAGTGGCGTGGCAAGGATAGATGCAGCTAACTACACTGTCTAATAGATCGTCAGCTACTGAGTGAGAGATGCGCAAATGAAAGGAATCTTGTTGTCACTGATACTGGGCATTGCTTTTACCAGCCATGCACACGCGAAAGACATTACCTTTGGTATCGTGCCACAGCAATCTGCGATTACATTGGCCAATAACTGGGGCCCGATTTTAGAATACGTCTCTCAACAATCAGGTTACAACCTTGTCTTTCGCACTGCCAAAGACATTCCCGAATTCGAAGGACGTGTGCTCACCGGTGAATACGATGTCGCTTATATGAATCCTTATCACTACACCGTTTTCCACCAAAAGCCTGGCTACCAAGCATTTGCGAAACAAAAAGATAAACGGATTCACGGTATTTTAGTCGTCAAAAAAGAGGCGTCCATTACCTCCCTTGACGAGCTTGATGGCAAGCGCTTAGCGTTTCCCTCCCCCGCCGCGTTTGCCGCCAGTGTGGTGCCACGTGCCGCGCTGAAGAATCAAGGTATCAGCATTACGCCACAATATGTCTCGTCCCATGACTCGGTATATTTGAACGTTGCACGAGATTTCTTTATTGCCGGCGGCGGCATTGAGCGCACCTTTAACAATACCAATGCTGAAGTGAGCGAGCAGTTACGCGTGTTATGGAAAACGCCCGGCTATACGCCTCATGCATTCGCGTTTCATCCCGACCTTGACCCTCAAGTAGCCGACGCGATTAAAGCCGCCTTCCTCTCCATGAATGACAGTGAAAAAGGCCGAACGCTGCTGGGTAATATCAGCTTCAAAGGGATAGAATCCGCGCAAGATGAGGATTGGGACGATGTGAGAGCGTTAAACATTACGCTGTTGCAACACTTGCTGAGTGAATAACCCATGTCCTTGCGATTAAAGACCATCTTAGGTGTCGCCCTGATTGAGGCGATCCTGTTGGCGATTCTGCTGACATTAACTCTCAATTATTTAGAAACCACCAACTATCAAGGGCTCAATCAACGCGCGAGTTCCACCACGCAGTTGTTCGCCTCCACGGTAAAAAATGCGGTGTTATCGTTCGATCTCGCCACCGTCGATTCTTTTACTCAAGAGCTACTCCATAACAGCGATATTATGTATGTCGCGGTTTTAGGCGATAACGGGAGAGTCTTATCATCGGCCGGTAACCTTCCTGATTCTTTCAATACAGCCATTCTTGAGATAAATGCCCAGTCCGTCACGGATGGGCTGTATGATGTACGCGCGACCATTTCTGAGTCTGGCATTGAGTTTGGGTCGGTCTGGATTGGCTTTGATCTGACCGGCCTGCTTGGCCAGATTAAAGACGCAAAAAATTGGAGCATGCTGATTGTACTGGGCGAGATGCTATTAGTAGCGTTGTTTTCTTACCTATTGGGAAGCTATCTCACCCAGCGCTTATCAGAACTTAAAAATGCTGCCGATACCATCGCCAGTGGCGAGCGAGACGTACACATTTCAACCCACGGGAAGGATGAACTGGCCAGCGTGGCCGCCGCGTTTAGCAATATGATTCAAGCATTACGTGACTCCGAGAACAAAACTGCGACCTACCAAAAACGACTAGAAGAAGCCAACCAGACACTGGAAAGTAAAGTGGCGCGACGCACGGCCGACTTAGTGCGGTCCAATGATCAACTCCGTGAGATAAATCATCAACTCAAGAAAACGCAGGAAAAGCTAGTCGAAAGCGAGAAAATGGCCTCTATTGGGACCATGGCGGCAGGGGTTGCCCATGAAATCAATAACCCCATCGGCGCAGTGAAAAGTAACCTAAAAATGTGTCAAGAATATCTCGACACCTACCAAAAGTGGACAGACATTGCCGAGCGCGTCATTCACCAATCAGAGCAGCTCGAAACCCTCACGCACTGGAAAAAGCGTCACTATGCCGATGACCTTTATGATGATTTTAGTGATAGCCTTGTCGATGCCAACGACTGTGTGCAACGCGTGATCAATATTGTTTCCGCCTTACAGCAGTACTCCAGCTACAGCCAACAAACACGACAACACTTTCAAAGCATTGAGATCTTTACGGTGATTGATGAGGCGCTGAATACTCTCTCACCACCGACGAGCCTCAAGATATCGATCGCCGCTAACGTATATCAACTGCCTCCAGTCATGGGACGCTATGAGGAGCTGGTGATGCTGTTTAAAGAAGTGCTCAAAAATGCGTTGCAAGCCTGTGAGCGGGGCAATCCAGACGTTGCACACCGTATTGATGTGGAGGGGGAAAACAAGGGTGACTCGTGCACCATCACCGTGAAAGACTCTGGACCAGGATTACCGCGTGATCAGGCTCATCGTGTCTACGACCCCTTCTTTACCACCTTACCGGTTGGACAAGGTATGGGGCTCGGGTTGACGTATGTTTATGATATTGTTCGTCATCACCAAGGAGAAATACAACTCACCTCATCAACTCACGGCACTATAGTCGCTGTCACCCTCCTCCATCAGCGGGATCACGCTGTTGCGAATCACGCCTCATAACGACCGTCCGATTTAGGAAGGTGTTTTAAAATTCGCTAAAAATTCGAAAATATTATCTAGACTCAACGGTGCGCCAATGCCATAACCTTGCACACGCGTACACCCTTTTTCTCTCAAAAAGTCGATTTGGTTTTGATTCTCGACCCACTCAGCCACCACCTCGACGTTCATCAGCCGCGCACTCTGACCCACTGAAGTCAGGATCACTTCATCCATCTCACTCTGACCAATATTACGAACAAAGCGGCCATCTATTTTTATCACATCAAAGGGGAGGTCGCACATGGACTCAAACCCCGCAAAACCAGTCCCAAAGTCATCTAACGCACAGGAGATCCCAAGGGATTTCAAACGTTCCATTTGCTGGCGCGTTAATGAAAAGTCATCAATCCGATCAGTTTCTACCAACTCGACTTCAAGATATGCAATCTCATCGGGGTAGTACGGCGAAAGGTGCTGAATAACATCAACCACAAACCCAGTCTCTAATTGTTTTGCAGTGACGTTAACACTCACCGTTTTCGCGTAACCCGCCTGACGTAGTCGTCCAATCGCTTCCAGCGCTTGCTCAAACATCGAGGTGGTTAGCACATCTTCAAGTCGATACTGACTCAATAATGGCAAAAACTCCGCAGGGCTTTGGTAGTGTCCCGATGCGAGTCGACGCCTCACTAGCGCTTCAAAACCATCAATTTCATCGGTCACAATATTTAACTGAGGTTGAAAGAACGCCTCGAAGTGCTTGGCCTCAATATCGCGAATCAAGCTAACCAAACTGGCATCGTCTTGATGATCCTCAGGGCAAGGTAGCCAATAGAGCGCATCGTAGAGCGGTACTTTGTCGGCTTTACGCGCCTGAATGACCTCGAAAGACAATTCCTGCCAAGAGCGAAGCGCACTGAGCATTAATTGCATTGAAAGGTCTTTTTCCTCTTTTGCAGCATGCAAATGTTCAATCAGTTCGCTTAATAACCGGTGGCCTTCTGATGAATACTCAAACAGAGCAATAAATTTGTCGGCGATCCGATACCATTCGAATACCTCCAACTCATGCACGTGTTCACTCACCCTTTGCAGACGTTGATTCCCCAGCATCACCGACCCGGTGTCATTAAGATTGCTCGTGCCTTGGTTATCAATGATCGCCACAAGCCACGGTGTTTTTGCGTCTACCGCCATACCTTGAATTTTCTGGTTGAGCGCCTCTTTTGATAAGCAAGTAGTCAGGGTGTCGTTGGGCAAAGACGCGTGTTTATGGGTCAAAATGGTTTTCACCGTGTCACACAACACATCGCGATCCCACGGTTTGCTCACATACTGGCTCAACGCACCAGCATTAATCGCTCGAGACACACCCGGTAGATCGGCTTGGCCGGACAACATAATGGTGGCGATATCGGGATAACGCTGATGGATGTTAATCAGTAACTCTGCGCCATCCATATTCGGCATGCGGTAATCGGAAATCACAAGGCCAATGTGATGTTTGGATAAAATATCGAGTGCCTGCTGGCCCGACTCTGCGGTATGAATATGCGCCACAAAACGACGTAACTCTCGCTTTAACGCACGCAAAATATGTGGCTCATCATCAACCAATAGAATTTCCGTGTACGCCATCATGCGCTATGGCCTCCTCTTATCGCTTGTTCATCAGACGAGGCAATCTCGTCGGCGCAGTTATCTGAACACGGCAACACAATGGTAAACGTGGTCCCTTTTCCCAGCTCACTTTTAACCGTAATCTGGCCACCATGAGCAGCGATAATATCGCGTGACACCGACAACCCAAGCCCCGTTCCCTGCCCCACAGGCTTGGTGGTATAAAACGGTTCGAAAATCGTCGTCAGCGCCTCATCAGGGATCCCCTGCCCGTTATCTTTAATTTTTATCATTAAGTGCTCATCATCAAGAGGCGCAACAAGGATGTTTATTTTTCCCTCGCCCTCAATCGCTTGAGCGGCATTAATCAACAGATTGAGAAAAACCTGATTCAATTGCATAGGCTGACAAATAATGTCGGGCGTCTGTGGCGAATAGTTTCTCTCGATCTCAATGGCATACTTAATTTCGTTGTGGATAATCTTCAGTGTCGAGTCGATACCGCGACGAACATCGGTTGACACCCATTCGCCATTATCAGCACGGGAAAACTCTTTGAGATCTTTGACAATCGTCATCACTCTCGAGATACCCTCTAACGACTCTTCAATGAGATCGCTGGCATCTTCGAGTAAATAATCTAACTGAATCTTATCTTTTAGCGCCTGCCTATCAGCGCTCAACACCTTGTTCGCCGTAGCATCAATCTTTTCATCCAACTGATGGACATAAGCGGAATATTTCTCTAAGTAGTCATACAAGGTGCGGATGTTAGACGAGATAAAAGCGATAGGGTTATTGATTTCATGGGCAACCCCCGCCGATATTTGCCCAATCGACGCCATTTTCTCAGACTGAAGCAATTGGCTTTGCAGCTGCTTAAGCTCTGAAACCACTTCTTGATAGGCATCCGAGCTTCGTTTGAGTCGCTGACTATCCGACATGGTGGTGACTGAGTCTTGCTTCGGGGCCGCCAACATTGTGGGTCGGTAAAAACAAATCGCAACCTGTGTTACCACACCACACGCTGACGGGATGGGAAGAAACTCAATGTCTTGCCACTTATGTGCGGCGTCGCTCCCCACTTCCAAAGATGTATCAACGATGACAGAGCCGGAGGAAAGTAATGGCGTTCGCGTCAAGAAAACCGAATCGATGTTTTGCTGTAAAAATTGACGATGGACTGGAAAGCATGCCAATAGTGAGCGTCCGACTACTGTACTTTGGTTTGCTGGTAAGCGATCAAGGAAGCTCGCGTTTGCACTCTCAATGGTGTACTCATGATCGACGATACATATCGCTATTGATAGTTGATTGAACAATGCTAGTGACATGTCGCTATTCTTCACGTTTTCCCTCCCTATTCAGTCGACAGGGAAAACCTATAGTAACGTCGAATACCAACCAGTACACTCAGATCGTCTCCTGATACGATTGAGTAAAAAACGCGCCAATATTCGCCGACCAAGACTGTAAAAGTTTCGCTTTCTCGATATCGTTCGCCCGAATCCACTGACGGCAGTAATGTAGGAGTGCACCATCACTAGCCTGCTCACTGTCAGATAGCAAAGACGCCTCACCGCTAGCTAAAACAATTTCTGCCAATTCATAATCATAGCCCCACAAAATAATGATATAGCTGGAGACCACGAGCGCGGCATCAAAGCGAGATGGCAAATCACAGATGGGGTTTTTGCCACTGCCACGACAACCGAGTTCTCGTGCCATTAGCTCGCCCAGCGACGACAAGACAGAAGCAAGGTATAAGCGCTCAGCATGTGCTTTGTCATGGCCTAAAAAAGCACCCAGTGATTTGCTTAAATTAGCCAGTTCGATATGTTCATCGACCACCGCATAGTGCTCTTTGGTCGACAAGTGCTGAAACGCATTGTGCCCAACCATAGTGGCCGCAATGGATTCCACTGATTGAATACCCAATCGATTGATCGCCGTTTCTATGGACCAAGTTCGGTTGCGAAAGCCCAGATAGGCCGAGTTAGCCAGCTGCAAAAGTCGAGCAACCAGCGGCGGCTCTTCACTCACCACCCGCGCAATTTTTTCCATGTCAGAGTTTGGATTATTAATCGTGGCACGCAGTCGGCGGACACAATCAGGCAGAACGGGAAAATCCTCGATACCAATGAGGCGATTTCGTGTTTCACTATCAATCGGTAATTTGTAGAGACGCTCAACACTATTAAGCACATTAGCAAAGTCGTCTTCAGAAAACGGCTTGGGCAAGACAAAATGCACGCTGGGGGTTGCCAGCTCAGTGATCTTTTGCCGTGTATCTCCGGTGATCAGTGCTCGCACCGTCCCCGGATAGTGCTGACGAACCTGTTCTAGAAGTGCATCGCCCTTCAGTTCTGGCATCAGTAAGTCACTGATAACTAAAGACAGCGATTGATTCTTTAATACCCCTTTCTCCCACTGGATAGGATTTTTTACCAGACTAATCGTCCAGTCAGGTTTCAAGCGACGAATAACCCGACCAATTGCCTTCAATGTGAGTTCGTCATCATCAACATAAATGATGTGGAAACGCGGCTTATCCATGTTTTCCTCGCATTTATCCTCAAACTGCTTATCGTGACAGTCAGGCGGCAAATGGACGCATCACCAACGCAGCAATTCTGCTCCTCGGAAGACTATCCAAGGCCGGGAGTGCTATCGAATCCTCCCTTAAGCGTAGCGCATAATGCCAAATTTTCTTGGTACACAAAGAGAAATCAATCGTCTATTAATGGAAGGGAGGATAAGGAGCAAGATGATGGGGGCTCAATATGATTGAGCCCTATATGGCAGTGAATTACCGAGAGTCTATTTACTCAAATTCAAACTGTACCATCACCGGATAATGGTCGGAGAGCGCATTGTAATAACCATCATGGTAGGTTTGTCCGGCTTCTTCTGGCCACTCACCCTCAAGGTAATCCCAGTACCATTGATCCTTTGCGGTTAATTGCACCACCTTCATCTCAGGTTCATTAGCTGGCATGGCATGATCGCGACTCCACAAAATATAATCTAACGTGGTGTTGTAGTTAAGATCATAGTCAAAGTAATAAGCGTTCGCTTTCGTAAACCAATTGTGTTTGGCAGAAAAAGACGTTACTTCCGGTTCGGTGAAGCGCAGGGCACCATTTAAGGTCGCTTTCATGTCTTTAATTTCATCTTGGCGACTCCACTCCACATTCATGTCACCACCAATGATCACAGGCTCGTCAGCGGAAATCGCTGCTTGGTCGATAAAGTGTTTGATTTCCCCTAGCTGACCCAGACGCACTTGATGTTCTTCGTCGGACATCCCATCATGCGTGGCTTGTAAATGGGTGCCGATCAGGTGAAAGATCTCCCCATTTTTATCAATCTTGGCATACGCAAAACCTTTGTTAGCTTGATAGTCCCAACTGCCCTTTAAACTGTGATGATAAATATGGGCCTTTTGGGTCAAAATGGGGTATTTAGACAAGATTGTCACGCCACCACGTACGACAAATACTGAGTTGGAACAATCCCCGGTGAGAGCGTCCCAGCCTTCGCCACTGCAGTCTTGCCCAACGTTGGGAGTTTGATAAGGGTACAAACTTGCAAGCTGATTCATCGCTTGCTCGGCCTCTGCATTGAAGGCTTCACTAATCAGAATCACATCTGGTTGAGTGTCCATCGCTGCAATGGCTTTTGGCAACCGGGCCGCACGCTCTGCTTGATCCCAATCTTGAAGGTTACTCAGCTGCATAATGTTGTACGCCATGACATTGAGCTGGCCCGCTTGAGCGCTAAGGCTTAGCAGCAACGCCGCTGCCGCTGAGAGCATTTTTTTTATTTTCATGTTTCCTCTTTTCGTTTTGCTTTCTAATTATTACGGAACAAGATTCCGATAAAACATTAGAAGCCTAACGAATAGAGGTTAGACCACTCTAAAAATCCGTATGATTTTTTGATAGTTTTGTAACTAAGATCACAATTGCGACTCCCTTCTCAGTTTTTTTAGGGTTATGACTTAGTAAGAAGTTGAGTCTCGCTGGTAAAGGTATGTTTTTTAAGCATTGTTGCGAGATCGTCTTTACGAACCGGCTTAGCAATATAGTCATCCATGCCCGCTTCTAGGCACGCATCTTTATCCTCTGCAGTCGCATTGGCTGTCAGGGCCACAATAGGGGTTCGATTAAAGCGTGTTTCCTGCTCACGGATACGTCTCGAGGCTTGGTAACCATCCATAACGGGCATTTGACAATCCATAAAGATCAAATCAAACGGCTGCTTTTGCCAATAGTCCAAAGCCTGTTGGCCATTTTCTGCCACGGTGACGCGCACACCCAGCTTGGTGAGCATTGCCTCAGTCACCCGCTGATTCACTTTGGTATCTTCGACTACCAAAACGTGCAACCCGGCTAACGACGAACTTTGTCCTGTGGACCGTACGACGCCCAATGTTGGTTGACGCTGCTGCAGAATACGCACAAGGTGGCTCTTCAAATCATTGAACTGATAAGGACGCCCTAGGTAGCCTTCAATACCAGCACGTTCAATGCGCGGTTTGTCGAGGCCATCGGGCGCAGCAGTTAACATCATGATGGCTGGACTTTCCTTTCCAAACTGCGCCCTGATCTTGGTCGCCAGTGAAAAACCATCCGTTTTGGGCATCAACTTATCTAAAATCACCACTTTGAATGGATACTGACTACTGATGCGCTCTTCAATCAGCGACATCGCATCGTCTGGATGCATACAGCAAGTGACTTGACAACCCAAGTTACTGAGCTGTGCCGTGGTTATGCGCATATTTAAACGGCTATCGTCTACCAGCAGCATAGGCGCTCCGGCAAATAAATAGGCCTCTACCGGCGTGGCGAGGGGGACGTTGCTTTTGCTAAATCGAACGGTGAAAAAGAAACGGCTACCTTTGCCCGGTTCACTCTCCAATCGCAGTGTCCCACCCATCAGATGCACAATTTGCTGAGATATCGCGAGACCGAGTCCCGTTCCTTGGCTCTGTGCCGTTGGGTCATCGCCTTGCTCAAATTTATTAAAGATGCGACTTTGCTGCTCAAACGGCACGCCTGGCCCGGTGTCTTTGACTTCAAAGCGTAAAACACAGCTATCATCGCTCTCGCTGACACTCGACACCACCACCTCTACCTCACCGCTCTCGGTGAATTTCACCGCGTTACCGACAAGGTTAATCATCACTTGTCGAAGCCGAGGTGCGTCGCCGATCAGCAAAGGAGATATATCCTTGTCGATATCACAGTGAAACTGCAGACCTTTCTCTTTGACACGTAACGTGAACAAATTTTCTAAGTCTTTTCCCAACTCAAAAATATTGAGCTCTAAAGGTTCTAACTCTAACTTTCCAGCTTCAATTTTAGAGAAATCGAGAATGTCATTGATAATATCAAGCAATGAGATTGAGGAAGTCTCAAGCATCTCAATGAATTCTTGCTGCTCGTCATTGAGATCCGTGCCTTTTAACAGTGATGCCATGCCGATAATGCCGTTCATGGGTGTGCGGATCTCATGGCTCATATTGGCCAGAAACTCACTTTTTTTCTGACTCGCCTGCTCCGCATACCGGCGGTCGTCATCCATGCAGCTCAAGCGCTCTCGGCAACGCGCAATCATGGTGTTGTAACGCGTTTCTAAATCACTCCACGCGTGTCGATTCTTGGGCGTGGTGAGAAAAGTCGGTTTATTGTCAGCATCCCAAACATTAATTTGGTGGCGCATTTTCGCTAGTGGGGTGGTAAGTTCTCGGCTAATGATCCAAAGCGATATGGCAATACCGGATGCGCATAGGCACAGCCATGCTGCCACTGTCCACATTAGATGTTCACTCATACTCGCTTTTGTTGCCGTATAGTTCGAGGCAATGTTTAAACTCCCCAGCGTATACTCGTTGCCCGCATCGCGATAAACCAAAGGCCATGAATACTCGAGAGCTTGGTCTGAAGGGGCAACACCAAGCTCTACTCGGGTCCCGTCGCTATCAAAAACGCGCAAATAATCGATGTGAGGTTGCGCAATCAAGCGCTCAACTTGCCGCTCAAAGGCAGTGCTCTCTTCCCACCAAAGATGAGAGGCCATCACACTCAAGTCTTTTTCTCCAATCATCAACAAAGCACGCTTCACATCCGCTTTATGCTCTTGATAGTCGACATACAGTAGCAGCGCAGCAACCATCGCGGTTAACAGTGCCCAACACAGGGTTAGTTTGGTGATCAGCGCAACCGATAAAGAGCTACGAGCAACGGCGGTATCTGCCTTCATAGTCACCTAGTCCGTTTAAATCTCCATTAAAATTAAGCATAGAGGCATTTTCCGCTTTCAGCGAAAATTGTCATGATAAGTAGACAAAAAAGGCGCTCTCAAAGAGCGCCTACAAGACGATAGATTCAAATCAACTGTCTGGTTAATCCAACACGCCACGACGCATTTGATCTAGCTCAATAGATTCGAACAAGGCTTTAAAGTTACCCTCACCAAAGCCTTGATTACCCTTGCGCTGGATGATTTCAAAGAATACAGGACCAATGACCGTGTTGGTGAAAATCTGCAGCAAGATACCACTATCCACATCGCCATCAATCAATACTCGCGTATCACGGAGCTCGTCGATGCTTTCTTCGTGACCTTTAACACGTTCATTAATCTTTTCATAGTAGGTATCTGGCGTGTCCATAAATGCCATACCTCGTTGACGCAACGTACGGACTGTCTCGTAAATATTGTCTGTCGACAGTGCGATATGTTGAATGCCTTCACCGTTATACTCTTTTAAGTATTCCGCAATTTGCGATTTATCATCGCTTGATTCGTTGATGGGAATACGGATTTTTCCACATGGTGCGGTGAGAGCTCGTGATTTCAATCCTGTCTTTTTCCCTTCAATATCGAAGAAGCGGATTTCTTTAAAGTTCGCGATACGGTCATAAAAGTCGGCCCAGACATCCATATTGCCGATGTCAACATTATGGGTTAGGTGATCAATCACTTTTAAGCCAGCGTCAGCCTCTTTGAGACGTGATTGCCAGTCGTTGTAAAAATCAAAATCGACTTCATAGATGCTTTGATCGCCATAGCGATCAACAAAGTAAAGCAGCGAGTCACCAATGCCATAGACTGCTGGAATGCTTAACTCCATTGGACCAATGCTTGGTTCAACCACTTTGGCGCCTTGCTTCGCAGCATAGGCAATCGCATGCACGGCATCTTGGACACGAAATGCCATCGCATTGACACTCGCACCGTGCTTTTTGGCAAAGCTCTGTGCTTGTGACTCGGGCTCACCATTGACAATAAAGTTGGTGTCGCCTTGACGATACAACCAAACCTGCTTGTGCTTGTGTTTGGCGATTTCCGCAAAACCCATCAATGAAAACAGATTCTTCAGTGCATCAATGCCCGCTTGATCCGGCGCCGTGTACTCAACAAACTCAAATCCGTCCGTGCCCAGTGGGTTAATGGTTTTGACGGGCGCTTGCATAGTGGTCGTCATAATTGCTTCCTCCTTGTTCATGCCAATAGGAATAGCACCGTCAAAGAGGAAGCACTAGCATGACACCACCGACAAGAGGTTACTTAAATGTTAACCAAAGTTGTCATCTTTTATGAACAGTCATGCGCCAATGCGATAATTAGCGGTTTATCTGGGTGATACACTCTCTTTAAAGTGTAAAGAAACCCACCCACGCAAACATTTCATTTACATTTATGCAAACTAAAACGCAAACACCGCTGTCCTAAAAAGCAAAAAGGCCGCTCATGTAGCGGCCTTTGACAGCAGAAAAGAGATGAAGAGTGTCACACTTTCAAACTGTAGCTTGTTTGTTGCGCGTTCGGCGTGATCGTCTTTTCAACTTGCTCCATTAGCGCTTGCTGACGCTGGTTGTAAGCGTCCATTTTTGACTTTTGTGCTTCTTGCTCAGCAACGCGATCGATCAGCGACTGATAATCACGTTTTTCTTCGCGTTGCTCGCCGGATGCAGCGGCTTCTTTTTGTTCTTCACGCTCTTTGCGGATCAGTTCAGCACGCTCTTGCACGCTCATTGAGTTATTGAGACCGCCATTGACCTGATCGTCCTGACGATCGCGCTGACGCTGCATATATTGCTGCGCCAAAGGTTGCGAATTGATTGACGTCGGCATAGGTCCTCTCTCAAACAAGGTGACATCTTGATTAAATTTTAGCCTATCCGCCCACAAATTGATATGCCAATTTATCATAGACAGAGAAGTGCATGGCCTAGTTGTTGCAAGCTTATCGAATGTAAGCATGGCCTTAGGCAATACAGACGCCCAAGAAATTACTGATCGATGCCTCACCGCTTTGCGTTGTTGTTATAGAAGGCGTGGGGTACCACTAAAAAGGAGCACACAGATGCTAGCAGGAAAACATTGTGTCATTACCGGCGCTGCCCAAGGAATTGGTCGCGCGATTGTTGAAACCTTCATTGCACAAGGTGCGGAGAAAATCTACGCCATCGATCTCAACATGGATGCAATGACCGATTGGCAAGACCATGCAATTATTCAGCCCATCGCGCTCAATGTGTGTGATCGTGACGCTGTTTCCAGTTGGGTGCAAACATTGCACCAACAAAATGCGCCTGTCGATGTGTTGGTGAATAACGCTGGGATTACCCGCGATAACCTACTCACCAAAATGACAGAAGGTGATTGGGATGCCGTCATTGATGTCAATCTTAAAGGGGTATTCTCCATCACCCAAGCCATTGCTCCGCTGATGCTAGAGCAAGAAAAAGGCGCGATTGTGACGCTATCATCTGTGGTGGGGACGGACGGCAACATCGGCCAAACCAATTATGCGGCCTCCAAAGGGGGTGTGATCGCCATGACTAAAACATGGTCCAAAGAGCTCGCCCGCCACGGTGCAAAAATACGCGCCAACTGTGTCGCGCCTGGTTTTATCGAGACACCAATGACAGCCAACCTGCCCGAGAAGGTGATTGATATGATGAAAGCCAAGACACCATTGGGCCGAATGGGAACGGCGCAAGATATTGCTGATGCTATCTGCTTTTTAGCCAGCGATAAGGCAAGCTTTATTACCGGTCAAACACTTAAAGTCGATGGCGGATTAGTCATATAATGGTGGCAACGCCAACTATTTAGAGGTATGCATGACGCCAACACTTTTCATTACGGGCGCAAACCGGGGAATAGGACTCGCGTTAACAGAGTTGTACCTAGAGCACGGCTGGCAAGTGATTGCTTGCTGCCGTTTTCCCGGCTCTGCCCCTCATTTAATGACACTTAAAAATCGCTACACCGCGCTCTCAACCCATGCACTCGACGTGACAGACCACACCGCCGTACAGCAGCTCGCATCAGAGCTGAGCGACGTCCCCATCCATTTGTTGATCAACAATGCTGGGCTCTATGGTCCCAAAGGCTACGCATTCGGTGAAGTCGACACGGCCGCATGGCGCGATGTTTTAGAAGTGAACACCATAGCACCACTCGTCATCGCCGAGCATTTTACGCCACATCTCACAAAGGCTCGTCACAGTGGTCACACGCCCATTTTTGCTTTTCTTTCCTCCAAAGTAGGTAGCATGAGCGACAATCAATCGGGGGGCGGTTACATCTACCGGAGTTCAAAAGCAGCGCTGAATGCAGTGATCAAAAGTCTTTCCATCGATCTTCGCGACCAAGGTATCCGTGCGGTTGCGTTGCACCCTGGCTGGGTACAAACACAGATGGGCGGACCCAATGCGCTGATTAACGCTCAAGAGTCCGCTCAGGGATTGAAGCAGGTGCTGGATACCCTTACCGATAGCCAAAACGGCAGTTTTATCGATTATCAAGGCAAAGAGATTGGCTGGTAAGGCTTTAGGCGGCGCCAAAGCCGCCTTAGACAATCCCATTAAATCGGGAAGAAAGTCATCGATGCCATGCTATGCACGACTTGATTGATATGGCGATTGGTACTGTCGGCGACCATGACCGCCATCATGTCCTGAATGAGGATCATCTGACTAAACAAGCGCTCATAGCTGTAATTGGGCACACCATTTTTACCCACACCGTTACTCAGTAAAAGCTGCTCGCCATTATCATCTTTCTCGTTGTTCAATAACCAAGCCACTTTTTCGAGATTGCGTGCACAGTTGTAAAGCTTTTGCTGATCAATATCGTCAAGTAAGAAAAATTCCAGCTGATGATTGTAACTCGCACTGATCATGCCAGTAACACCCGCCATCAACGCAAATACTCGATCGCCTCTAAACTCGCTAGAGAACGCCAGTGGTAACAGCGCAATCCCATCCATGCCTCCCAGTTCACGAAAGCCGTTTTCGGGACGTTTCTCAGCCATGAGCTGAGCAACACGCTTTTCGATCGTCATTCCCGGTACTTTTCTAAGCTCTCGCGGATTACGCTTGTAGAGTTTTACGATCAATTGCTCTGTCAGATCGCGAATTTCCGCTATATGGATATCCGTGATCAGATCCATGTCCGACTTGGCGAGATTCTTAATATCGAAGGGCCTGCCCAGTTTTTGCGCACACCCTGTGAGGCTGAGCACCACTAAGCCCATCCATACCCAGCGCATCATAAAAAACATCCTTGCGTTCTGTGTCCGGCGATAGAATACCGATTTAATTTTACACGGTGCGCATCAACAAAAAATCTTGTATGCAATGTCACACTTTGGTGTGTCTTGCTGACCCAGTTTTGATTAAATCATGTAAAAACAACTAATTAATCAACGCGCCAATGCAGTCATCGGTGAGGAATACCAACTCGATTATTTGGTTAGTCGCCTCGATACCAATCGCGTGCTCGAAAAGCAGCCACTCCTCTTTTCTGAGCCGATTAACGCCTACATAGTGCTATCAAAAAAATCTCACCATGCGGAGGCAGTCGCTCAGCTCAGTAACACAATTGCACAGATGATGGATTCTGGGCAGATTGAATCGATGAAGCGTGATTATTTACGCCCTAATGAGTGAGCGTCTTTTGATACATGGTAAGGCAGTCTTCTGCGATCACTTGCTCTTCATCGGTCGGGATCACCCAGACCCCGACTCGACTCGTGGTGCTCGAAATACAGGATTGGCTGGCTTGATTCGCCTCGCCATCTAAATCCACTCCCAGCCACTGGCAATGGGCCGCTACCTGCTCTCGTACTGGCGCGGCGTGCTCGCCAATCCCAGCAGTAAAGACAATATGATCTAACCCACCTAACGCTGCCGATAAACTGCCAATTTCACGCGCAATACGATAGCAATAATGTGTGACCGCTTGCTGCGCTCTGGGTCGGTCACTATTCAGCAAGGCACGCATATCACTGCTAATGCCAGACAAGCCTAGAAGCCCTGATTCCTTGTAGAGCAACGTCGTCACCTCGTCAGTCGTCATTCCCTCTTGCGCAATCAAATGTAGCACCAAGCCCGCATCGATTGATCCGCAACGTGTCCCCATCGGTAAACCTTCCAGCGCCGTAAATCCCATGGTAGAAGCAAGGCTAGTTCCGGCTTGAATTGCACATAAGCTCGCTCCATTCCCCAAATGCGCCACAACCACACGCGCGTCATGGTTAAAATCAGGGATAATGGTTGGCAAGCGCCGCGTGATATAGTCGTAAGAAAGGCCATGAAATCCGTAACGCTGAAAGCCTCGATCGAACATCGCGTAAGGTAAAGCGAATTGTTTTGCTTCGAGCGGCTGATGAGCATGAAACGCCGTATCAAAACACGCAATCTGCACCAGATCAGGCAATCGCTCGCCAAGTATCTTAATTGGGGCAAGGCTGTAAGGTTGATGCAAAGGTGCAAGCGGCGTTAACGCTTCCAACAAAGCCACTTTTTGCTCATCCAGCTGAGTCGCTTGATGGAAGTGCTGACCGCCATGCACGACTCGATGCCCAACGGCGATAATCTCGTCCAACAGCCCTTGGCGCTCTAACCAGATGAGTAACGACGCGACAGCAGCATGATGATCTGGCGCAGAGCCCGGGGAGACCGCACTGATCCCCGACTTATGACGGGTCATGGATACATCATAGCGATCGGTCCCAAGCCCTGAAAACTGCCCCTTCACTAAAACATGAACCGATGAACTGGGCCCCGAATCCACGGGGCCCGCTGTATCAAACAATGCAAACTTTAAGCTCGATGAGCCACTATTAATCACTAGTATTTTACCCATTGCACCGCCTAGACTCGGGTCTGTAATGTCTTTCTTTGATGCTCAGCCAATAATAAAGCTAACGCACTTGATGCAATTCGGGTGAGTGCATCATCCGCACGGCTGGTGAGCATAATGGGCACGCGTGCGCCCACGACAACACCCGCGCCGGTAGCATCAGCAAGATAGCTCAACTGTTTCATCAACATATTGGCCGCTTCGAGGTCGGGTGCGACGAGAATGTCAGCACAGCCTGCCACGGTGGAGTGAATATTCTTGGTCGCACGGGACACTTCAGACACTGCACTGTCAAACGCCAGCGGCCCGTCTAATTCGCCCCCAATAATTTGGCCGCGCTCTGCCATCTTGCACAGCGCCGCCGCGTCCAGGGTGGAATTAATTTTCGGATTGATGGTTTCAACCGCCGAGAGAATAGCCACTTTGGGGTTGGTGTTGCCAATCGCATGGGCTAGCTCAATCGCGTTTTGAATAATATCTCGCTTTTGGGCAAGGCCTGGGTAAATATTAATCGCCGCATCGGTAATAAAGAGAGGGCGCGGGTAGGTCGGCACATCAAATGCCATCACATGACTCAGGCAGCGTTCTGTTCTCAGTCCACCTTCACGCTTGACCACTTCATGAAGTAACTCGTCAGTATGCAATGCGCCTTTCATTAAGGCTTCAATCTCACCAGAGCGTGCCATCGCAACAGCTTTTTCAGCTGCTGCATGGCTGTGCGGTGCGTCGACAATGTCAAACTCACTGATATCCAGCTCGGCTTTGTCCGCGGCGGCCATGATTTTGTCGTGAGGTCCCACCAAGGTAGGAATGATTAATTGCTGTTTTGCCGAAGCCACTGCGCCACGGATAGCACTGTCATCCACCGGGTGAACCACGGCCGTGCGCATAGGATCCGGATGATCTGCCGCGGTTAAGATAGCGTGCAGTTGTCCGCGTTCCGTTAAACGGATTTCGGGGAGCACAGCTCGCTGGCGCCGGACCTTCTTTGTGGGCGCAAGCACACGTGCCTCGCCATCAATCACTATATCACCACGTTGGTTTTCACATCGGCAAGCGAACACAATGTGGTGACGTTTATCGTCCATTTGATCAACACGAACGGCAACGCGCAGCACGTCTCCCAGCATCACGGGTGCCTTAAAGGCTAGCGTTTGGCCAAGATATACGGTCCCCGGCCCCGGCAACTGTGTGCCGAGCACCGTTGAGATCAGAGCCCCGCCCCACATCCCATGAGCGATGATCTCTTGGAAGCGGCTACTTTTGGCAAAATCATCATCCACGTGGGCCGGATTGACATCCCCTGACATGATGGCAAACAGCTTAATGTCTTCCATGGTCAGGCGCTTTTCTAAAAAGGCTTCATCGCCTACAGAAATCTCATCGTACGTCTTATTCTCGATGACCTCCTCGTTACGTGTCCCTGTCATAGTGGACTCCTTCAATGAATCGAATCAGTCGGGTAGTAAACGCTAATTAAAAACGTAAGTGGTGTCCGGCGTCTACGTAATGGGTGAGCCCGGTCAAAGCACGTCCCGCATCTGAGGCAAGGTAAACCACCGCACTCCCTACATCTTGCACCGTGGCTAAACGACGCAATGGTGATCGCGTTTCACCGTCGACGGCTAAGGCCTCGAATTCTTTAAGTCCAGATGCTGCACGGGTACGAATCGGCCCCGGTGAAATGGCGTGGACACGTATACCCTGCGGCCCCAACTCAGCCGCCAAATAGCGGGTAGCAGACTCTAAGGCAGCTTTTACCGGCCCCATCATGTTGTAGTTATCCACCGCCTTATCGGCCCCATAGTAGGACATATTAAAGAGTGCGCCGCCTTCTGACATCAAAGGCTCCGCACGCTTCGCCATCCGAATAAATGAGTGACAAGAAATATCCATTGCCAGTGAAAAGCCATCGCGCGAGCAATCCACCACACGACCGTGTAAGTCCTCGAGCGGTGCGAAGGCGATAGAGTGAACCACAAAATCTATCCGCCCCCATTTTTGTTTAGCGCGCTCAAATAAGGCATCGAGTTGGTCATCGTCTTGGACGTCACAAAGCATCAACTCCGGATCCCCCATCTCGCCGCGTAACGGTTCAACGAAACGCTCCGCTTTCGGTGTACCATAGCTCACCAGCACCTCTGCGCCAGCTTGCTGTAATGCTTTTGCACAGCCAAACGCGATACTGTTCTCATTGGCAAGCCCAGCAACAATGCCGACTTTACCTTCAAGTGAGAATAGATTGGTCACAGCATTCTCCCTACCTTTGTGTTGCAAGATTGGTTTAGTGCCCACCTAGTGTTGAGTGATTGCACTAAACGGACTGAAAAATATTATCTCAGTCGCAAGCTTTCAATTTAGACCCAAATCAGCGGATGTAGCAAAAGTCACGAAGAGAATAAGACGCATTTTACGCCAAAAAGGCAGACAGGTTTGCTAATTTTTGATGACAACCCCAAACGACCACGCATCAAAACAGAGTCAATGCTCTAGTCTGGTCAGCGGTACACCATGGACTAAATACAAAAACGCCACCGACAAGGCGGTGGCGTAATAAGGATTTGCTTAACAGAATTTAGGCTAGTTCTGCTATCACACATTTAGCGAGATCGGCAGGACGGTAGTAAACCGACTTCATGACCTTACCTTCACGGATTAATTTACCTTCGACCGTGACATCTTTGGCACACTTGGCAATAATGCCATCGGCCTTAGGGCTGGCGACCACATCAATGCCTTTGTTGGCATAAAATGCTTGGGTATCTGCAAATTCACCTTCGTTACGGCAGACTTTACTCATGTTGCTGCTGTGCACTTCATCCCAACAGGTCACAAAGTCAATACCGAGACGATTAGCGATTTGCAATAATATATCAATGAGGTAGCTCACCTCTAACTGGTCACGGTATCCGCGTGAGCCCATCTGTACTGCACGGCCCATCAGTACATACACGCTATCAACAATGGCATCTACCTGTTCAACCAATGAGTCTGCTTCCGCGAGCTCTGTCATTTCTTCCACCGCTAACGCCGTGTGCAGATCGTCCGCTTTCTCGTCCAATGACGCAGCATCGTTACAAGGAAGATCAAACGTGTTACGAAACGCTTCGATATCACGATAAAGGTGGTCGTATAGCGCTTGATCAAGAACAGCAAATTTCATTTCTCGGACCCTTTGATAAACAAATACGCATGATAGCCATGCCCGTACACAAGGGGCCATACAATAGCACTGCTTGCGGATGGATAAAATCGCTTGATCGGAAACTTTACGTTCGTCCTCACCTAGCGCACAAAATTCATTCAAGGTTTCGATACGATTGCCGTTAGCTTCTTATAATGGTGACAATCAGGCTTAGGCTTGCAACCTGTTAAAAGGATCTGACGATGAAAAAACTGATGCCGCTTGCCGTGCTATGCACAAGCGCGCTGCTCGCAACCAGCGCAACCGCTCAAACCTCTCCGCTTAGCATTGGTGCGAGTGCCAGTACGACGAGTGTAAAATATGCAGGACAGACAGAAACCGGCCATACGTGGGAAGCGAACGGCACGCTCAGACTAACGGAGTACAGCAGCTTGTATACCGGGTACGGTCAAACCACCGCAGATTTTGAAGACAGTAATGGAATAGAGAGAACACTAAAGACATCATACATTCCTCTTAGTCTCCAGTTCACCGTACCAGGCGAAATGGGCAGCTTCTATTTGCGTGGTGGTGCCAACTACTACCGCACGGAGTTTGGCAGTGAAAAAGACATTGGCTGGGGAGCGACAGGAACGGTTGGGGTCAAGCTCAATACAACCACAGGGCCAGGGCTAGCCTTCGAACTGACCTATGCCGACCGCGGTGATGCTGAAACCAGTTCAGTGACCGTCGGTACCAGTATTGGCTTTTAAATCATAGTTTCTCGCAAGCGGTAGATACGCCGCTTGCGGTGTCTCAACTAGACATGGCGCTCCGTCGTAGTAATACATGGTGATACCATCGGCGCCGATGTGTACATGCGTCAAACTCACTGTGCTAGCATCCTCCCGGTGCATGCACACTGACGTACTACCGCGCTCGGGAAAATGGCTGCGGTGATACGCCAATAGTTGCTGTCGGGTCGGTACTGTGCCACTCATTTGCCTTAAATAGTAGGTTCGCGTGTTGGTAGTGGTTTCAATATCAATTGCAGAGGAAACTACCGGCGGCTGACAGTCAACACACCGCAACGTCTGACCGTTCCATCGCCAAGCCCGAGGAACAACCTCCGAGCCGTCTGTCTTATCTGATAGGCCATCGACTGCAAAACCGAGCAGCAAAAAGGGAGCAAAGTCGCACAACGCATCGATTGGCAGCGCGTTCGCCATGTCATCCAAACCGGTGCAAACCGCTAACGCTTTGACCAACTGCCCGCGGCTTAATCGTGGCGCAACCGTTTGGGCATGCTGGTAATCATTCAGTAGACAGACAATCACGCCAAACTCGTTGGCTGCAATCCATGTCCCCATACCGTCTGGGTCGATAGGCATCAATACCTGAGTCTGATCCAGTTGATAGGTCTTGGGCGGTAGCGCACGACTACGGCCTCGCGCTTCATCACGATTGAAGAACAGGTCTATCCCATCCTGTGAAGCCTGCCAAGTTAGCGTGCACATCGAAGCTGATCTCGCTCGTAGCTTGCGGTCGCAGCCGCGACACCAATATGTTCATCCAAGACTTCGCCGAGTTCATAGGCGGCACTGCGGATCATAGCAAAATGATGCGTGGCATGACTGGCGACCACAATAAGCTCGCGCATCACTGTGGTAGAAAGGCACACCGTATTGGTGGAATATAAGGTCACTTGGGTAGAAATATGCACGGGGCGATGCAGTTGTTGATGAGAGAGAGACTGTAACCACTCGGCAAGCCATTGCCACTCTTTGCGTGCCATCTGCCGGTCGTGCTCAACCAGATGCCCACGCCGACGCCTATCGGCATCGATATCACCACACGCTTCCCCTTGTTTGAGTGCCACATACACATCAAGCGCATGACGCATATGCTGACCAATGGTGCTAGTAAAGCCATCGGCCTTCTTTTGGCTGTACGTGGTATCTGAGAGGCTTTCGAGGAGCTTCTGCGCTTGGCCAATCACGTCTAAGTTGCCGCGAATCACGGCGCGATCTTCTTCGTTAAGAGAACAATGCATACTCATCACCTTAGTACAGTTTGACAGTCAGTGGGACCTGTCATCCTGCGCTTTCCTGATCCCATCCATACCTAGCAGAAGTCATGCCGTTTAATCAGTTTGTGGATAGCGCGCCATCCATTGTCGTTCCTCGTGCCAAGCATTCAGCAGTACCCGTAACGAGGGCGGTGTATAACCTTGCCGCCGCCACGCCGCGCCAATCCGGTAAAGGTGGCGATACTGGCTCATCAAGGCACGTACTGCTTCGCAATAACTGCTGTCACTGTCCCAGATATGCGCAGGCTCGCTACTGGCACCATTGATTTCCACGATGCACAACGTCTCTCCTTTCATTAGCGACGAAATGTCACGAAACTTGATATCAAAACGGCCAAAGTAAAAACCATCAATGTCGTTGGCAATCTCGTCCATCTTTGCCCGCAGTTCAGGTGTCACATAGTGCGCGCCCTGTTTAAATAAAGCACCTCGACAGTGGCTACCAGAAAATGCCAAGGTCACCCGCTCTCCCTTTGCGATCACCGTATCGAGTCGGTGTTGATGACGAGCATGGTATAAGTGGGCACGTGCACCAATATCCGCATGCTGTTCAATCAGCGTTTTTAGCGTAGACACCCCATCGCCTATCACTGACGGCAAATACTTTAACCCCAAAGAGATAATCTCACCGGTCGCTTCTCCGGGGTAACGCAGGTAAAAAATCCCCGCCTCAGCAGGATAAGGGGCAAGCGCTTGAAAAATAATCTTACGGTGGGTCGGGAAGGCCTCAATGTAACGATGCAGTTTGCGCTCACTATCGATGTATTGCACACCGGCGCCTCGGCATCCTTTATCCGGTTTAGCAACCAATGGAAAACTAATCGCTTGTTGCGCCAGCTTGTGCTGCAGTGACAACAGACTTGTTGAATCCACACCTTCAGGCTTCTGCCAACACACATAAGGGGCGATATATTGGTGCGCCACATCCCCTGCGAGTGCAAAAATATCTGATTTCGCCTCCCCCACCATGCCAGATAAAAAAATGCTGGGGTTGGCCAATAAAGGGACAGTCACACTGCGGTAGTAGGCAGCAAGTACGATAGATTGCGCGACGACAGGGGTATAAAACGCCCAAGCGGGTAAGAATTCAAACCACCCCGACGTGCGTACAACAGGATAATCTGGCATACCCGTTTGTCCGGTCAGTACCGATTTAGGCTTGGTCATACTGCCTCTTTGTTAATTTTGGCAATGCTCTGCGGCGTAAAAATCGGTTCACCAGCACCAGTCCAACGACTGCGACTAAAAACGCCCAGCCAGTCAGCTGCCGCTCTGCCAACCAAGGATTATGCTCAATCTCAAACGCTCCCCAGAAGATCAATCCGGTCCAGCACGCTGTCGCCACACCAATCGCGAGGGCAAATATCCCTACCGAAATGGAGAGGAAACCACTGAGGCTATAAGCGACGGTCCGTAAACCTGGGATAAAGCGGATTAGGAATAAGTTGAGGAACCGTTGACGGCGGAGTGCATGGCGCGCCTTTCTTACCCCTTTTTGCGTCAGTAAGCGAGCCCGTATACCTCGATACCGCCGCGCGTAAAGACCCAGTAAGTACAAAGCCATATCACCGCTGGCAATGCCAATAAAGATTGCCAATAACGCAGACGGCCACGGCAGCAAGCTCTGTACCGCAATATATGCCGCCAACCCGATAGCAGCGTCTTCTAGTAAGTATGACGTGGCAATAATAAGAAAAAATAAACCCAGCGGCGACCATGTCGCCAAACTGGGTATCAAACTCTCGATCATCGGCGAACTCCTCTCTATTAAACATAGACAGCAGATAGCCACACTCGCCGACAAATGATTAGAAAAACGTGATTACATACCGCCTGCAACATCAAAGAGGCTGCCGGTTGAGTATGAGGCGCTGTCCGACAACAGCCAAGCGATCATCTCGGCCACTTCCAATGTTGAGCCCCCTCGCCCCAATGGAATATTGTCCGCGACGCGGGCGACGCGATCAGGCTCACCGCCGGCGGCATGCATATTGGTATCAATCGGGCCCGGGCGCACAGCATTAACACGAATACCTTCGCGTCCAACTTCTTTCGCCAAGCCAATGGTTAACGTATCAAGTGCAGCTTTCGTCGCCGCGTAATCAACATACTCGTTTGGCGAGCCAGTTTTTACCGCAGCAGACGATACATTAACAATCGCCCCGCCACGTCCACCACGCGATTGCGACATACGCAAGACGGCTTCACGGCAACACAAAAACGCACTGGTCACGTTGGCCTGAAACATCGCGTTGATACGCGCCGCATCCATCCCACTGACTGCAGACTGAGGCTGCATAATACCCGCGTTATTGACCAGCGCTGTGACATTACCCAAGCGGTTATCCGCTTCGCTGAACAAACGTGTTACGCCTTCCTCGGTCGAGACATCGGCTTGAACCGCAATTGCGTTTACACCAATGGCTTGGAGTTCATCAACCAACTCAAATGCGGATTCACTGTTGCTTAGATAGTTAATACAGATGGCATAGCCACGCTGTGCTAACAACTTTGCGGTTTCTCGGCCGATGCCGCCACTTGCCCCGGTTACAATCGCAACTGGATTCATTGCTACTCCTTTTCGCTTAATCCGCAGACACAGGCGGATGATACCCCATTCTCACCGCTCCCCAGTGTCGACCACCGACAAAAAGAGGAACAGACAAGTCATGCATCACTTCACCTGTGTCACGTTTATAGGTCTGCAACAGCATGGTATCAGTATGTTGCCCACAACGCCTACCTGTTCGGTCATCAAATAAGCGTTTTGTACGGTTACCGGCGATATCTTGCGCATAATCACCGGTAAGAGGCTGACAAAATCGCTGATTATGTGTAGGTACATAGCCATTGGTATCATTCGCAATCACATAAACAATGTGGTCATCTTGCTCTAAAATCGGCTCTTGAATGGGGGGTAAGAGGCGATCACAAAAGGCATCAAAACGCGTGGTATATTTTTGCGGATCCGTATTGGCAATGGGTTGATACTGACGGTCAAACAGATCGGATTGGCTAATCGTGCCACTGCGAACCGCCTCCTCAAAGGCCTCTTGAATACGATCACGACACGCACAGGCGGCAGCAAAGAAACGCTGGTGAGGGCTGGCATCCGATAGTTCTGCAAATACTGCATTGGTCATCTCGGCAGTATCCATCAAGCTCTCCGCTTCTTTGGTCAATGCACTCACTTGCTGATCACTACTCTCCAATCCGCTTCGCACTTGCGTGAGTGATGCAGCGATTTGCTCTAAGCTAGCACTGTTAGTGCTCGCCCCCTCAGCAATTTGTTTTACCGCCCCTTCTACGGTATCGGCACTGCTAGAAAGCTGCTGTAATAGCTGACCCACCTTTTCGACATTACTGGTTCCGGTATCCACATCTGTTGAAAGCGCTTGAATATACTCCATCACCTCACCAGATTCTGTCATGATCTGACGAATGATACTTGCAACTTCCGTAGTACTTTCAGAAGTTCGTTGCGCAAGTTGGCGGACCTCATCGGCGACTACGGCAAAGCCTCGCCCCTGCTCGCCGGCACGTGCGGCTTCAATAGCCGCATTGAGCGCCAACAGATTGGTCTGCTCTGCAATTGCATCAATAACGTTGGCGACATCACTGACCTTATTCACGTTGGCATCTAACGCTTGAATGCGAGTAAGTGTGGTCGCTGTTTTTTGGTTGATTTGGCGCATTTCATCAATCGACGCGCTCAACTGATGGTATCCCTGCACGCTTTGCTCACGCATTGCGCTAACTTGTTCCACCGCATCGGTTTGCGCTTGGCAATTTTGTGCTAAGGTTTGCTCGATATGCTGTGCTGTATCAGTAATTTCCACCACAGCCGCGTACTGCTCTGCAAGGCGGGTATTGAGAATATCAACCGAATGCGACACTTCCGCCGCTGCCATCGCATTGGTCGTGGCACGATTGGCTAAACGTCCGACGGTTTCCACCGGTAAGGCATGCGTTTCAGGCTCTTTCTCATCATCCATTACCTTTTGGCCATGCCGTCTTTCCAACCAAACCACCAGCATGCTGAGCAATGTTTGTAACCCCAAGGCAACGAGCATCATTGCGGTGGAGATTGGCGCCGTGAGCCAGAGTCCAAACGCAATGATCACCGTTATCATCGCCATCGGGACGATCATCTTTATCAGCGGAACTGTATCCTTGTTTGTCATTCGTCACCTATCCCTGTTAAGTCATTCGCCATCTGTGGCTATATTCTGTTGCCATAACTAAAACATCTGACTATGTCTCACCTTACTTTTGTACATAATTTCATACTAATTACATGCTTTTTTTGGCAAATTCGGTGAATGAGATCAAATTTAGACCAAAGCCGTATAGGCCAAAAATAACTGAGCCCTCACACAGTTGTAAAAACCTTGTGTTCCCATCTTAATCACGTAAAAGTGGTCTAAGCTGACCATAGGTTGTTGTTATTAACGAGAGACTCATGATTTTTAGTCGGCGAGTACGTCATTCCACCCATGCATTTTTGGCGCTTGCAGTCACTGGCTTTACCCTCGTGTGGTTTTCACTTGCCGTCCTCCCCGACAGCGAGCAATTCGCCATCATCTGGTACGCCTCCGCAGCCGGTGCTTTTGTGCTCACCTGCTATCCTCGCTATGCGTGGCCGATTGGTCTGCTTGGCTTCGTTGTTGGCATCTATTATGCCGATACCTTAATGGGCATCCCCCCTTCACTGAGTGTTAGTCTGGCCTTGGTCAACGGCTCGACTGCCTTGTTGGGGTGTTTTCTATACCGCACCATGCGGGTGCGTTTTGGCAATGCCTTGGAAGGTATGTGGCCGTTTATTCGCGGTATCGGGCCCACTATCGTGCTGTCACCATTGCTCGGTGCGGTTTTAGGTGCCAGCGTACTCTCCTTTCACGACGCGATGCATGTCGACTACGCCCTAGGACGCTGGTATCTAAGCGAATTGATCGGCTTTGTTGCCCTCTTTCCACTCTTGTTAGTGATCAATGCCGAACGCCGTTCTAAACGACAAAATGCACTGATTGTTCACACATCTCCCAGCTATTTATTAGCCAGCTGTGTGGCCTTATTCGCACTGATCACTGCGGTGCTCTACGCTATTCCTTATCCATTTATCGCATTGACTGGGCTCTTTTTCCTCGCCGCCACCTTACAAAGCCGCTTGATTGGCCTGAGTACGATCGCGTTGGCGGTATTAAGCTTTGACGTGCTGAGTGCAATGGGGGTATTGACCTTTCACCTAGAAAGTAGCTACCAAGCCTCCATCCCCATGCTGGCCACTGCTGCGAGCACGCTCGTTATTGGGGTATGCATGACACAACTGGCTTATAGCTATCGCCAGCATCAACGCCAACATACTCAGCAACACTCCTTATTGACTCAGGCCATGCACAATTCATTAATTGGGATGGCGATTCTCGACTCTCGCGGCTATATCCAAGATATCAACCAGAGCCTTGCAACCTTTTGGGGCTACCGACAGCCCAAACTGCGCGGCGTCCATGTTTCTCGCTTTACCCGAGAGGAAGATCAAGATGAGTTGAAAGCCTATTTAAACGAGCTGATCATTGGAAACATTGACAACAAACGGATGGAGAAGCGCTTTGTCCGCAGCGATGGCTATGTTGTTTGGGGGCGGCTCTCTGTCACTGCAGTGCGTGACAAACACGCCGGACACGTTACCCACCTGATCAGCCAAGTGGAAGACATCAACCAACTGAAAGCAGCACAGCGCGAACAAAAACGTTGGCTTGCGCGCTGGCGGTTTGCACTTGATATCAACAAACTCGCGGTGTTCGAATTAAACACCCAAACTGGCTTACTGATCTTTTCTGATTGGTCTGCCCCATTGCTCGGCATCCAAGCCAAGAAAATTCGCACCTATCCCGCTTGGCTCGCACGCATTCATCCCGAAGACCGCCCTGCACTTGAACAAGCTATGAAGCTGCTTGTTGATGGGCATACCGAGCGTGTTATTGAAGTATTCCGCTTTCAAAATGCATCAGGTGAGTATCGTTACCTTCGCCAATCATCCGCGCGCCAAGACGATGATCCTCAAACCGTACTCAGCACTGCAATTGATATTACCGAACAGTACTTAGCAAATGTGCAAAACGATACGCTAAGACGACGGCTAGAAGCCGCCACACAAGCAGCCAACATCGGGATTTGGGAATATCACGTACAAGAAGACCGCCTCGAGTGGGATTCACAAATGTATCAGCTCTACGACATTGCGACAGGCGCCGGCTGTGAAACACTCGCTACCTGGCAACAACATATGCATGGTGACGACTTGCCACGCGTTCAGGATGAACTCGCGCAAGCCTTAGCCAATCTGGCACAGCTTGATACGCAATTTCGTATCATCGATCGGCAAGGGCACACGCGGTATTTGCGTGCCTTAGCGACGACGCAATTTGATGATAACGGCCAGCCCATCCGCATGATTGGTGCCAATTGGGATAATACCGAAATTAATGAACTGAACGCCACGCTTGCCACCGAGCGTGAACAACTCAATGTGGTGATGAACTCCATCAACGATGGCGTGATCACAATGGATGAGAAAGGGCATGTGGTCTATCTCAATAATACCGCCCTAAAACTTGCCAATTATCGTGAGCAAGCTCCGATTGGCCAATCGGTCGATGATGTGTTTTATCTTTTCCATCATGGAGAGCCCGTTCGCTTATCGTACCTTAGTGAACAACAGCTCAAAACGCATTTCGAAACCCATATTCAAGATGCCTACCGACTCGTGCTCAATGATACCAAACAAGTGTATATTTCTGTCGCCATCTCACCCTTGTTAGGTGATAACGAGCAACAATCACATCGAGGTTATGTGGTGGTATTGCGAGATGTGTCAGAGCAGCACGCCTTAATGGCACAGCTCGATTACAATGCCAACCACGATCCTTTAACCCAACTACCCAATCGACGCGCATTTGAAACCATGATGGAACAGCATCTGGTGCAGGCGAGAACGCTGAACATACCCTCTGTCTTGGCGTTTATCGATCTCGATTTATTTAAAATTATTAATGACTCGGTGGGCCACCACGCGGGAGACGAAGTGCTGTGCCAAGTCTCCCAAGCCTTAGCCGATAATATTCGTAGTGACGATGCGGTCGCACGGCTAGGCGGGGATGAGTTTGCGATACTGCTGACCAATTGCAATATGCATGATGCTAAACGCACGATCAAGGCGCTTATCCATCGCTTAGAACAATTATCCTTCCCATATGGGGAGCGTATTTTCTCTATCAGTGCCAGCGTTGGACTTGTCAATGTCACCGATAATGCATTGTCCCTTTCTGATTTGATGAGTCGCGCGGATGTGGCGATGTATTCAGCCAAATCCGCAGGCCGCGGCCAGATCGTGGAGTACGATGATATTTCAGGCTCAGCACAAGGGCGACATAATGATATGCAAATGGTCGGTAAAATTACCCGAGCGTTAGCGGAAGACCGATTTACACTCTATGGCCAGCAAGTTGCTCCCGTTGAAGGGCCAACAGTCGAACACTGGTACGAGTTACTGGTCCGTATGGTGGATACCGATGGTAGCATCGTCAGCCCTGGGGAATTTATTCCCGCCGCAGAAGCCTTTGGCCATATTCGCGAGATTGATGAATGGGTAGCGAATTATGTCCTGACTACTCGCGCAAAAGAGCTCGCAGATTCTGGGCTAAGATTCAATATCAACCTGTCTGCCCATTCGATCAGTGACCCCAATTTCCAAGCCCGACTCAAGCAATTGGTCGCCGAGTCCATCTTCCCCACCGATAGGCTATGTTTTGAGATCACGGAATCGGCGCTGATCAGCCACCTTAACTCTGCGATTTCTTTCGTTGACGAGCTACGTGCCTATGGCGCCCATGTGGCGCTTGACGATTTCGGATCAGGACTATGCTCCTTCCACTATCTCAAACTGTTTAACGTCGATGTGGTCAAAGTTGATGGCCAATTTGTGGCAAATTTGGCCGACAAGGAAAATAGAATTGATCGCGTGATTATCGAATCTATCGTCAGTATCTGTAAGACGATGCAATATAAAACCGTGGCTGAATGGGTCTCTGATGAAGAAAAACTCGCCTTGGTCAAAGACATTGGCATCGATTATGTTCAGGGATTCTTAATCGATCACCCTACGCCACTCGATACATTACTTGCCAAACAAGCATTGCAGAAACAAAAAGATGTTTGATGGGGTTGCGTGATGCCGAAAAGATAGGCAATTTAAGCGTTTTTGCTTGGACTGCCTGTTATGAATCAATACACGCTTGCGGGGTGTGGCGCGATCCTACTGTGGAGCAGCAATGTCGCCCTGATTCGCCACGTGACCGAACTGCTTGGCCCTTTGGGTGGCGCTGCTGCTATTTACTCTATCGCAGCGCTCTGCTTAGTACTTTTTGTCGGGACACCTAAACTCAGTGACTTTCCGCGTCGCTACTTGATTGTTGGCGGCGTGTTATTCGTGGTCTACGAATTATGCCTTTCGTTGTCGTTAGCGTGGGCCAATACGCGGACACAAGCGATCGAAATGGGCGTGATTAACTATTTGTGGCCATGTCTAACCGTGTTTTTTTCCGTGCTCATCACGCGTCAAAAAGTCAGTCTTTGGCTTTACCCTGCCTTGATGGTCGCCTTTTTAGGCGTCGTTTGGACCGTCGGTGGCAAACAGGGGGTGTCTTGGCAACATTTAGTCGCCAATATTCACTCTAATCCATTGAGCTACACACTGGCGTTCAGTGGTGCCATCATTTGGGCCATATACTGTAATCTGACTCGCATGAGTGCGCAGGGAAAAAATGGCATCACGTGGTTCTTTATCGCCACCGCCATCACACTCTGGATCGGTTTCGCGCTCTCCGACGCGCCAGCATTTTCCGCTGCTTGGTCAGACGTCGGTTATGTCCTATTAGCCGGTGCGGCAATGGGGGGCGGTTACGGATTATGGAACCTTGGCATCCTTAAAGGCAACTTGGTGTTTTTGGCGACCTTGTCTTATTTCATCCCGATTTTATCGACATTTTTGTCCGCCATTCTTTTGTCGACCGAACTAACGCTCACCTTCTGGCAAGGCGTGACGATGGTGACACTCGGCTCACTGGCCAGTTGGTGGCTGACTCGTGCACCAACCAGCCACAACACACCGAGTACCGCAAAATCGCACTAGTCACACGGTAGTCTCCAGTCGCGTTCGTGACTGGAGACCGTTTACTGAGCCAGCGCCAACGCCGGTGTCGGGGCGCCGTAATAAAGGCAAATACGTTGACCATTGATGTCTTTCACATCAAATTCAATCTCATAAATGCTTTCCATCACCGGCTTCGTCACCACCTCGTTCACCGAACCACTGGCAACCACTTCGCCGTTTTTCATCGCGACCATATTGTCGGCGTAACAGGCGCTAAAGTTGATGTCATGCATCACCACCACCACGGCTTTATTATGGCGATGTGCCAAGTCACGAACCGTCTGCATAATGGCGACAGAGTGGCGAATATCGAGGTTATTTAACGGCTCATCCAAAAAGATGTAGTCAGTATTTTGCGCTACAACCATCGCAATGAAGGCCATCTGGCGCTGGCCCCCACTCAGCTCATCGATAAAGCGGTCTTGAAGCTCCTCCAAACCAAGCTGCGCGATAGCATCATCGATGATCCGATTATCGTCGTCACTTAAACGGCCTTTTGAGTGAGGAAAACGACCAAACGCGACCAATTCACGAATACGAAAGCGCATATTGATATTATTGGACTGGCGCAACACCGCAAGACGTTTCGCCAATGATTCATTGCTCCACTCGGCCAACGGCTTCTCACCAATTAAAACCTGCCCCGCATCACTGTCAGTCAACCGACTTGCCATCGATAACAAGGTACTTTTCCCAGCGCCATTGGGCCCTATGATTGCAGTCACTTTTCCCGGTGGAAACAGCACGCTGGCTTGGTCAACTACCTTGGTTTGCCCATAGGATTTAGAGAGTTCGATCAGTTCAATCATAATGGTTAAAACTTATTTTTGGTCAGCAGGTACAGGAAGTAACTCCCGCCAACAAAGTTGATAATGACGCTGACAGTGGTTTCAAAGCCAAACCACTGCTCAACAACAAACTGACCGGTTAGCAACAAGAACACGGCCAAAATACTGGTAGCGATAATCAAGAAACGGTGCTGATAGCTGATGAACATTTGTCGCGCAAGGCTAACCACAATCAAGCCAAAAAATAGCACTGGGCCGACAAGCGCGGTTGAGACTGCAATCATCACCGCGATGATCATCATCACTTTAAGGGTAAGGCGACGAATATCGACGCCAAGACTAATCGCGTTGTCTTCTCCTAGCCAGCACACATCCAACTGATTGGCATAGCGATATAGCGCGAGCAAGCACAATGCGAGCACCGGAACACTCATATACACCAAATCACGGTTCGCATTGTTAAAGCTTGCGAACATCGCATCTTGCAGCACCGCAAACTCACTCGGGTCGACCAGCAAAGTAAAAAACTGACTGATGCTGCCAAACACACTCCCCAGCACGATACCAATCAAGAGTAAGGTGTAAATGTTCGCGCGTCGGCGTCGAAAATACAGCGTAAATAAAACCGTGGCGCTAATCGTCATTAAGATCACGCATACCACAAAATTTAAGTACGGATTAATCAGCAATACGCTGGATGCGCCAAACACCACCAATAAGGTTGTTTGCAACAACATGTACAAGCTATCGAAGCCAAGAATCGACGGTGTAAGAATGCGATTATTGGTAATGGTTTGGAACACTAACGATGACGCCGAAATAGCCACTGCTGCGAGGGCGATCGCCAATACTTTCGGGGTACGACGCGAAAGAAAATAAGCGTAGTTATCCGCAGTAAGGCCATGACCCAAAAAGTATCCAGCGACGGCCAAGGCACCAAGAAGAACAAGAGAGAGTTTAACCACATCACGCATTGGCTTTATCCCTCATGACTAAATAAATAAAGACCGCGCCCCCAAGGATGGAAATGATCATCGCGATCGGCACTTCGTAAGGGAAAATCAACACTCGACCTAAAATGTCACAGCTCAACACCAGCACAACGCCCCAGAATGCAGTCCATGGCAGGTTGCGTTTAATGTTATCGCCCATAAATAAGGACACCACGTTGGGAACAATCAGACCCAAGAAAGGGATCACCCCGACAATCATCACCACAGCCGAAGACAAAAGCGCTACGACCATCACGCCAAACAACACCACTTTTTGGTAGTCCAAGCCAATATTTTTAGCGAAGCTTTCGCCAATACTGGCGGCGCTGAATTGGCTGGCATAGGCGTAAGCAATGGCACAAACAGGCACAGCGACAAATAAGATTTCGTAGTTACCCGACAGCACGGAGGAAAAGTTAGCGACCGTCCACGCCTGCAAGGTCTGAATCAGGTCGTATTTGTAAGCAAGAAACTGAGTGAGCGAAGACACCACGTTGCCGTACATGATGCCAATCAGTGGCACCAGTACCGTATTTTTAAATTTGAGGCGCTGCAGAAAACGAACGAATAACCATGTGCCCGCCATGGCGGTCCCGACAATCATGGCCAAGTCCAGCCACTGGCTCGCGCCGGCAAATACCACCAGCGTCAACACATAACCCAGCAACGCACAATCAATGGTGCCGGTGGTATCAGGTGAGGCAAATCGGTTTTGACAAATCTGCTGCATGATTAAGCCGGCAACACTGAGGCCGGCACCCGCCAAACAGATGGCCAATAATCGCGGAATTCGACTGGTGGTAAAAATGGTCCACGCTTGCGCATCGCCTGCGAGTAGATTTTCAATCGATACGTGCGCCACCCCTATCGAAATCGATAACAGCGCAAGAATCACGAGGACGGGTATAGAAAGGTATTTCACAACACAACTACCGTTGAGACGCTTACAATCACAAAGACCCGGGGAATGCCCGGGTCAATATTAGCCAGTTATTTAGCGGTTAGAGAACGCGATTTACATCGTCGATCATCTTATCCATCGCCGTCATGCCCGCCATGGTGATGTACCACGCCGTTGGGTCTAGATAGCTAATGCGATTATTCTGGTGGGCTGGCGTTTTGTTAACGAGTGGATTATCAAAGCGCGCTTTCGCTTTTCCTACACCTTCCCCGATGGCTTGCTCACGGTCTAGCACGAGCAGTACATCCGGATTGGCATCGGCAATATACTCGAAAGAAATCAAGTTGCCATGAGAGCCGGCGACCTCTACATCGTCGCTTTTCGCAGGTTTTAGGCCGAGCTCATCAAACACCATACCAAAGCGGCTTTTCTCGCCGAACATTGCCACTTTGCTACCGTTGCTCATCACCATCAACGCATTAAAGTTATCCGCAGCGGCTTTGTTACGTGTGCTAGCAATTTTGGCATCCATCTTTGCGATGATTGCTTCCACTTTGTCTTGTTTGTCGAAGACTTGACCTAGCATACGCCAGTTTTTCTGCACGCTCTGCCAGTATTGGTTGTAGTCTGCTTGGAACATAATCGTCGGGGCGATTTCTTCCAACTCTTTCATCAGGGAGGCCATACGTGCTTCAGCAATAATCAGGTCCGGCTTGGCCATGAAAATAGCCTCATAGTCCGGCTCTTTTACCGTACCCACGGCGACGTACTTTTCATCTTGGTACTTGTCCGCAAGATAGTCGGGCATCAGTGACTTGACCACACCCACAGGCTCAACACCAATACGATCTAACACGTCTAAGCTACCTTGGCCCAACACGACCACACGTTGTGGCACACCATCTATCTCGATTGTTCCCATCGCATGCTCAATGGTTTTTGCCGCGACTTGGCTACCAAATAGTAAAGATGTCGTTAAGATAACAAGTTGAAAAATTGAACGAAAAGCTCGCATCGCTAGTTCCTCATCAAGGTTGATGGCAGCATGCTAGCGCAATTAAAAAACGAAGTCACGAATAGAAGTGAGAATCGTTCATATTTATAATTATATTGATATTGCGCAAGATAAGAGACATCAATCTGTGTTTGCTATCCGAGCAGCGATCAACAGCAAAAGTGACTCAGTGAAGGCTGATGCCTACCTTGATCTGGCGCAAAAGAACTGTTTTTGTTTGCGCCACTATCCCCTCACACACCATCGAAAATGCCTACGTGATCACACGCCATGCTCTGAATGACCAAAAAGCAAGCGATTGCATCGACACTATCAACATATTTGGTAACCATTAGGGGGTATTCGCGGTAATATGCAGATAGTTGTGATCGGGATCGCGCGTTACTAGGGCGTTGTTACATACACTGAGTCCATCTCATCCGGCGCTAGAGCAAAGACAATAAAGACAGTTAGAACTGTCGCAAAATCGGCACCGACATGAGTTTGACTGCATCTAATAAGTTGTTTGAGGGTTACAATGAACGAGATTTTACTTGCGGTCGTCGCTGGTGCCATCGTTGGCTTTTTCTTCAGCGCGATCAAGCTACCACTGCCTGCTCCCCCAGTACTATCGGGGATCATGGGCATTGTTGGTATCTACCTTGGCGGCATGGCCTATCAGGCCGTGATCGAACGCTTTTTCTCTTAACTTAAGATAATTGGAGCACATTATGGCTACCCCACATATCAATGCCGCAGATGGCGCCTTTGCTGAAACCGTCCTGATGCCAGGTGATCCACTTCGTGCGCAATACATTGCCGAGAACTTCTTGGAAAACGCAGAGCGTGTCACTGACGTACGTAACATGTTTGGCTACACCGGCACCTACAAAGGGAAAAAAGTGTCAGTGATGGGCCACGGTATGGGTATTCCATCTTGCTCAATCTACGTGCATGAGCTGATCAAAGACTACGGCGTGAAGAATATCATTCGCGTTGGTAGCTGTGGCGCTGTGAAAGACGATGTAAAACTGATGGATGTGATTGTTGCACAAGGTGCATCAACCGACTCTAAAGTGAACCGCACGCGTTTCGCGAACCACGATTTTGCTGCGATCTCTGACTTCCACCTACTGGAAACTGCCGTGGGTGAAGCGCGTAAACAAAACGTTTCTGTTCGTGTGGGTAACGTCTTCTCTGCGGACTTGTTCTACAGCCCAGAAGCGGATCTGTTCAACACCATGGACAAGCTTGGCATCCTTGCGGTTGATATGGAAGCGGCAGGCATCTACGGTGTGGCCGCTGAGCTGGGCGCGCGCGCACTGACCATTTTGACTGTGTCTGACCACATCATCCGTGGTGAAGCCTTGAGCTCAGACGAGCGTCAGAAATCATTTAACGAAATGATGACTGTATCGCTTGAAACAGCGATCAACCTGTAAGTGTTGATCGGAGGAAACGTGTCTAGCGGCAAACTGCCCCCAGCTGCCGGTGACTTGCAGCTGAACTTTTGTAAAACGCTCACTTGCCCAAATTTTGGGTCCACTGATGAGCAGCATTACTTGGTTCAGCACACCAATCCGGCACGCCCAACCTTGGTATGCCGCGAGTGTGGTGCGTTTCCTCCATTGCTTAACAACCATCAAGTGCATGCAGAGCTGATCACTCAGCGCCAACTGCATGCCGATGGTTTATGCGCCTGCACCAACCCAGATTGCGAGCACCTGGGCAAACCCGTACTCACCCACCGAGCCTGCTACCATGCGTTTGGCTACAGCGGTGATAAACAACGCTATCGCTGTAAAGGGTGTCAAAGCACCTTCGTCGATCGCTGGTCGGGGGTGAATAAAAAAAGTGAGTTACAGCAAAAGTTGTTGGCTTACCTTTTCACAGGCCACACGGTGCGAGAGATTTGCCGCCGTCTAACGCTAAACCCCAAAACCTTTTACGATCATCTCAACCATATCGCCGCTCGCTGTCGGCAAAAACTTGCAGCTTATGATACGCGCTTTTTAGGCGAAACCACCCAAGGCCATCTTGCCAGCGTACACGCGCCCTTGCAGCCACACAGTCAAAATGGCGTGCAATGGCTCGCTACGGGGGAAGCACATAGCGGTTATGTGTTGCTGCAAGACGTGAATTATCATTCGTACGATCACCCAGTGGTCAATGCTCAGCACGATCCCTATCAAGATCATTGTCGATTTATCGCCAGTGCGCCTGATGTCGACCGAAGCGAAATACTCGCGACACCCGAGGGATTACTCGGTCGCGTGGATGCAAAATATCGCGCGGTTTTCGCCCGCTCGAATGTGGAAGACCCGTATACCCAGCCACTACATTTTATCTATCCCAACCGTGGCACCTTGATACGTCCACAGTACACAACCTATGCCCACTACCTAAACCTCAAGCCATTATTGGCGCATTGGCAAAACATTGTGGTGTTTTCACCGCAAGAGCCTTTGCTCCGCTCCGCCTGCTTATCAGTCTTTGAAGCTGACATTCGGGATAAACGTGTCAGTCATGTATACGTTGAACAGGACGCATACTGGCAACCCGGTGCAGAGCCTGAGAAAATCGATATCGTATTACTCAGTTGGTGGCGCGATCGCTGGGCGTTTACGCGCAGTGGTGAAGGCACAAAAGCCATTTGCGATCATGGCCAAGCAAAAGGTAAAGAAGCCTACTGGTTAACCCATGCTAGCTGCGATACATTGAAGAAATATCAGCAACATTTTCATCAGCAATTTGCGCTGTTAGTCAATGAGCCTCGTCGACGTTTACGTCCCGGCGGCCTACTTCCCCTGCTTGATATTTACCGCGCGTGGCACAATTTGTGTTGGCAAGACAAGCAGCATCAAACACCGGCTCAGCACCTTGGTTTGACCGACCGACCGCTGACGTTGGCCGATTTGCTCCTTTAACCGCGGTTTCCTTTCCATTCCCTTGATAAATAGAACTGTGTGACTTGACGCGTATCGCTTTTTGTTGCCTAAATAAGGCTGTGATTTGTTTGCAGGGTGTTTTATTTGGATATTCAACTTCTTCGTACCTTTATCGAGGTCAGTAAAACACGTCATTTTGGCCACGCGGCCGATAATCTCTATTTGACGCAATCGGCAGTTAGTTTTCGAATTCGTCAGCTCGAAACCCAACTCGGTGCCCCTTTATTCATTCGTCAACGCGGGAATGTTCGGCTCACAAGTGCCGGAGAACGCATGCTGCCTTATGCGGAAACCTTGTTACAGACGTGGCAACGGGCTCAGCAAGATGTCACCTTGACGCAAGCCGCCAACGAGCAGCTCACTATTGGCGCGTCCCCAACACTTTGGGAATTAGAAGGGGTCAGTGACTGGATTAATCGTATATGTGCCAATCAACCTGATTGGGTGATCCGCGCTGAAGCTACGCCTCGACAAATGCTGGCGCGTCAATTGATTGAAAAGCGCATTGATGCCGGTCTGACGTCTGAATTACCCAAACTCGAAGGATTGCACTCCCATCACCTCGGCGATTATCAATTGCAATTGGTCAGCCACCTGCCCGATGTGACCATGGCAGATATCCAAGACTTAGCGATCGTCTATTTGGATTGGGGAACCCGCTTTGCTGTCGAGCAAAGTCGTATTGAGGCATTGCAACGTCCACCCGTCCTCCACACTCAATCATGTCACCTTGCGCTTAATTATTTACTCACCCACGGCGGCATAGCATTTCTACCGTCTCTGGCTATTCAACCATACATCGACCGTGGACAACTGCATCTGGTAGGCACCAGCCCAGCATTGGTTCATCAGCTTTATYTTGTCTGGTTAGATGGCAGCGATAAATCACATTTAATCAATGATTTACAAAACTCTACTGGCCAGCTTATCCCAGAGTAAAAAAAACACGTTTGCAATGATAATTTCACTAGTCGGCGGTGAATTTTTGGGCTATCTTAACCTTTAAGGGTGACGCGCGCGTTGCCTGAATATCCGGCTGCACACACAGCCACGTAAATACATTAGCGTTAGGAAAGCACCACCATGGCACAGTGGGATCAATGGTTAAAACATGGCTCTCAACACAAAGAGAAGTTCAAGTCCCGACACCACGATTATTTTGATGACGAGGCACCACGCGGTAAAAAAGGTAAGAAACGTCAGCAGAATAAGTCACGCCGTCAACAACACGATGATGGCTTTTTCGGAGATGACCGTTGACAAACAGTCGCTAGCCCCCAAACAGATTGCATGACACGGTGGTCACACCGCCCTGCAGCAACAAAACGGGTTGAGGCGCATAGCGAGATAGCACACGCACAGCTAAATAGAATACAAGTAAAAGGGCAACGTCTTTCGGCGTTGCCCTTTTGTGTACTGCAAGTCACAACGGCCATCAATGGCGTACTGAAGGATATGTATTACGCCGTTGCCGCCTCCCAATTGGCCTGATGAGCAGTGACCTGAGCTCGGGCTGATTTCCAACGCGTATCAAGCTGCAAATCTACCCAGTTGATCGTTTTTGCTACACGCAATTGGCTGGCCGCGGGGACATCGGTGATAGGCAAGGTATCGAGAACGGCAACCGCGCTATCCCGGTCGTTACAGACCAACACCATATCACAGCCTGCTTCCAAGGCTGCGCGGGCGCGAGCCGGTGCATCGCCTAATACATGTGCCCCACCCATACTGAGATCATCAGAGAAAATCAGTCCTTTAAAGCCCAGCTGCTGGCGCAAGATCTGGGTCAACCAGAACGCGGACGCACTGGCGGGCCGCGCATCATGATGTGGATACACCACATGAGCCGGCATCATGGCATCCAGTAAGCCTTCCTCGATGAACGCTTTGAAGATGGCGAAATCCGACGAGTGCAACATCTCACGCGGATCATTCGGCGTCACCAGATGGGAGTCTTCCTGTACCCCTCCGTGACCCGGAAAATGCTTGCCCGTACTGGCCATACCCACCGTACGCATTCCTTGGGTGAAGGCGCGCGCATAACGAATAGCCTCCGCGGAATTGTCACCAAAGGCGCGATCTTTAATCGCTGCGCAGGCAAATCCTAAGTCCAATACTGGTGCAAAGCTTAAATCAATCCCATGCGCGATAAGCTCGGCGGCCATCAACCATCCGGCTTGCTCGGCAACGCTGACATCCGCCTTGAGGGCCCCATAAGACTGCGCCGCAGGAATACGCGTGAACGGCGCTTTAAAACGCTGTACACGCCCCCCTTCTTGATCGACACCAATCAGAATGTCGCGCCCCGCTGCTGCACGGATCTCCGTAGTGAGCGCCTGCAATTGCTCACTGTCATGATAATTGCATGCAAACAGGATGACACCGCCCACGCTAGGGTGCGCTAAGATCTCTTTTTCTTCACTGTCGATACGCTCTGCGTGAACATCCAACCATACTGGCCCCATCATATCTCCTTCATTCTGTTGTCAACCGACTGCCACGCAGGCACGTTATAGTGGCGCAAAGGCATTACCGGAACGTGAATGACTTGGCAATTGAAAACTTTATGACGTATTCATGCTGTGCGTCTGCCACGCTGACAGCCATTATCACAACAGAATAATCAAGCACTTTGCCTAGATTCGCAATCTGTTTATACTCGTGCCATGAAAAGGGAGTTCGATAAAGTAGCGCCCTATCAGGGATCCCCTAATCTGTCCGCGCAGGGTGTCAATAACGCCCAGTGGTTGCGCAATTTGTGCATTGATAAGGAACACACATGCCTCAACCCGCAGCAGATATATACATCGGTGTGATGTCTGGCACCAGTTTAGATAACATTGATGTCGTGGCAGTACGCTTTACACAAGCTGGGCACGTTGAGCCCATTGCGCGCCATAGTGAAGCCATGCCGCAAGACATTAAAGCAACCGTGATCAGTTTAAGTCGCGGCCATCCAGTTGCAATCACTGCGATTGGGCAGTTAGATCGCCGCCTTGGCGAGTGCTACGCCAATGCCATCAACACCTTGCTAGAAATCGCAAGCTTGCGCCCCAAACATGTCGCTGCAATCGGTTGTCACGGACAAACTGTGTATCACCAACCCAGTGGTGATTATCCGTTTACCATGCAACTGGGTGACGCCAATGTGATCGCAGCGCGAACAGGCATTACCACGGTTGCCGACTTTCGCCGCAAAGATATGGCATTTGGCGGCCAAGGCGCGCCACTCGTACCCGCATTCCATAACGATTTATTTTCCGATGCCAAGCAGCCAACCGCAGTGGTCAATATTGGCGGTATTGCCAATGTCTCCATGATATGTCCCGACCAACCCTTATACGGTTATGACACGGGGCCGGGAAATATGCTTATGGACGCGTGGATACAACGTCATAAAGGTCAAGCTTATGATAAAGACGGCGCCTGGGCTGCCAGCTGCTCCGCCTACCAGCCATTACTACAGCGTTTGCTCTCTGACCCTTATTTTTCACGCCCCGCGCCAAAAAGCACTGGGCGAGAATACTTCAACCTTGACTGGCTGGATCGCCACTTACTGGCGTTTTCACTCTCCCCGTCACAGGTGCAAGCCACACTACTTGCACTGACGGCACAAAGCATTGCCATGGCGATACAGCCTCATGAGCAAGGTCGCGTGTTTATCTGTGGTGGCGGCGCACACAACCAAGCGTTGATGGCAGCACTGCAGGCGGCGCTGCCTCAGTGGCATATTGCGCGCTCAGATGACGTGGGGATCAGTTGCGACGACATGGAAGCCATCGCGTTTGCATGGTTAGCCCGCCAAACCCTCTATAATCAGCCGGGCAACGTGCCCGCTGTCACCGGTGCTAGTCAGGCCTGCTGTTTGGGTGCCATTTATTTGCCCTTTTAGAAGGGGTATGAAGGAAATAGAGTGAGGCTTATCCGGCTGTATATGGTTAGCCGGATGAGCTTAAGCGACCTTGCCGTAAAATAGTGACAGGTTGGACATTGTCCATACGCTGAACATAAGCCTGATACTGATTGAACGGTAAGGGACGCGAGTAGTAAAAGCCTTGGCCAACATCCACGCCATAGCGTCGCAATAGCGCTTCCGCTTCTTCACACTCCACCCCTTCAGCAACCACCATGACCCCAAGTGAGCGCGCCATATCTGTCGTCGCACGTACAATGCTTTGATGGCGACCACTTTGGGGTAAATTGCGTACAAAGCTGCGGTCAATTTTCAACTCAGTAAATGGCAGCTGTGAGAGAAAATACAGCGATGAATAGCCGGTGCCGTAGTCATCAATCGATACCTCAATACCACTAGCCGACAGCTCACTGATCAAACGCTTCAGCCAATCGTAGTCTTCAACCATCACCGATTCAGTTAGTTCAAGAGAAACCAGATTCGTTGGTACATCGTATTGGCTTGCCAGATCAACCACTCGCGCCGCTAAGTTCGGGATATAAATGTCGGACGCACTGATATTGATGGACAGGCGCCGACAGTGACCGCTAGCAATTAACTGTTGCTGCTGTTGGAAAGCACGTCGAATCACCCATAAGGTCAAGTTGTTGATAATACCCACATCCTCAGCCATGCGCACAAAGACATCGGGGGAAATCTGCCCAAAGCGTGGATGCATCCAGCGTGCGAGTACTTCAGAACCATGAATGGAGCCTGTTCGTAAATCAATTTGAGGCTGGTGATAGAGTTCCAGCCCATCGTTTTCAATTGCCTCACGCAGATCTGCTACTAACGAAACATGAAGCTCGTGATACTTGTGTTCGTGGTTGTTAAAGTGGGTATATCCTCCGAGCACGGAACGATGTTGCTGCAGTGCTTGCATGGCGCGATTGATCAACAGGCTTGGGTGCGCGCCATCAGACGGATAATGACACACGCCGATTCGCGCATTGATGTGGGTAATAAAAGACCCGATGGCAAGTTCACCGTTAAGTCCCTCAATGACGGACTCTAAAATATGGTTACATGTCTCTAAGTCCGCCTCCTGAATCAAGAAGGTAAATACCCCCTCTTTGAGGCATCCGAGTTGTTGGAAAGGGGTGTCTGATTCCGTATCAATCTGATAAATCTGTTCAACATCCAAGGCTTCTAGAATTCGATCAACGATCGTATTGATATACGACTGGCGCGTATCTTCATCAAGGTAGGGCAATAGATTATTGTAGTTGTCAATGGTTACACAACATAGGTTAAAGCTAATATTACGAGCAATGAGCTCATTGATCGCAATGTGAACCACATTGGTATTAGGCAAGCCGCTTAATTTATCATGCGTTAAGGAGTCCATGGCGTTCATTCGCTGGAACCGGAAACGCTCGGCTAAGGCAACCGAAAACAACATCATGGTGAGGCCCATGGAAAGCATCAACGCATAACGGCTCATTAAGGTGTATTCGCTGTAGCCGAGCAGCAGCGCATAAAACGCTAATCCACCCGCCATTGCAGGTAGCCACGACAACCCAAATAACAGCAACCAAAATTTACCCGGTTGCCACTGTTTGATTAAAAAATAGATGACTAACCCATAAATCGGCACTTGAGACAGTAACACTAACGACGCGGAAATATACGGTGGAGTGATAAATGTAAGCAGCGCCAAGCCAGCTAAAGCACCTGTCGCCATCAAGAACATGGAACGGACACGTTGGTAGCCGCGACTGCGCTCAAAATCGAGGAAGAAGTAGGTGAACCACAGCGCAATGGTCAGCAAGCATACAGCAAATGCTAGGATATGGTTACTGACAAAAACTTGGGCCCAATCCGGTAAAAAATAGCGACTGAAACCATGATTAGCGCTAATCAAAACCGTCGCCATCAATGTGTTTAAAACATAAATCAAGTACACACGCTGTCGGCTGTAAACGTAAACTCCAACGCTATAAAGCGTGACTAACAACATAAAAGTGATAAAACCGCCCCACAAAAGATGAATAGCTTTGGCGAGTTGGTCGTAGGCTTGATGTGACATCACCCAAAGTGGCATGGTTGGCATATCACTCGATGTCACTTTGATTAGCAATGTATTCGCTTTATCAGGTAGGAGCGTGACCGGTACTGAGGCAGGAAGAGACATATTTGCTAATCGCGATTGAGTAACATCGCCTCCCTCATACTTAGTCACGATCTGATCGCCATCAACCAGGTGATACGCATCCAAGTAATCAATCGTCGTATTATCGGTCAGAATATGGAGATGACGCTCAGTTAACCCTTTATAGTCAAACTCCACTTGTATCCAAAAGGTCTGATATTCTAGCTTCCAGGGGATTGCTTCAGGGTTTTGTACAGTGGCAAACGGCGCGTGCTCAATCACGTAATCGAGCGGTAACTCGTTAGTCTCGTCAATAAAGTAACGGTATTCCACATCGAGCAAGGGATCATTGAGCTGTGAGACACGGGTTAGGCTAGCGATACCATAAAAAACAGACGCCACAAACCCAACGGCGAGTGCAATAGTGGTCCAGATGAGTGCCTGTCGCGATTGCAGAGCCTGCATTTGCATCTTCACTCCAAATTTTATAGTGATTGACCCAGCAGACCAGTCCAACCCTGCCAATCTGTCATGGTTTTTACGACACCGTGAATAATTTTCAAGGCTATCATTTGTAAATCTAGATAGACATGGCTAATTTTTCAAACACAGATCTCATCTTTATTACCTCGTCAGCCCACAGCGAGTGAACACTTAACTTATCTTTGAACATTTGTTCATTACAATGTTCGCCGCTATACTGCAATCAATTCCATTCAGGGCAGCGCCCTAGTAGCCAATGAGTACACCGATAATGACGATGCCAACCTCACCAGACGCGTTGCAAGAAGACACCGATTTATTGACTGAAATCGCTATTCTTTACTACCAACAAAGCGCCACACAAGAGGAGATCGCACGTAAGTACAAGATCAGCCGCCCCAAGGTCAGTCGGTTGCTGCGACGAGCGCGAGAGGAAGGGATCGTCGAAATCACAGTGAAGTTTCACCCCGTCCATAGTGCGCAGCTTGAGCAGCGTTTAATGGACAGGTTTAATTTAAAGCGCGCACTTATCTCTCTCGATCAACCCAGTGCCCAAGAGCAACGTATGCAGGTAGCAACACTCGTCTCAGCTTACTTGGATGCCAACCTGAACGACGGTATGGTCGTCGCTGTTGGTCAAGGACAAAATGTCGCGGCAGTCGCAGACCACCCAGGTGTGGTGTCTCATCGCCAAGCACGCTTTGTCTGCGCCATTGGTGGTACGCACCGCAGTGGTGATGCATTTAACGCTGACCATATTTGTCGGCGTCTAGCCAAAAAGTTTGGTGGAAGCAGCGAAACCCTCTACGCTCCTGCCTATGTCGACAACGAAACCATTCAACAAGTCTTTGTTTCTCACCCCAACATCAGCGAAACCTTGAACCAAGCCAGAAAAGCAGAGTTTGCGCTGGTGGGAATTGGCGATATGGATGAAAATAGCCACATGGTAAAACTTGGCTGTTTTAGCGCCCGAGAATTTGTAGAAGCACGGGTTAACGATGGTATTGTCGGTGACATTGGCGGCTTTGATTTTTTCCGCATGGACGGTCAACCGACCGATAATCTGATGCGAGGCCGTGTAGTGGGTCTCGCTATGCCAGATTTGGCGCGTATTCCTAATGTGATTGCCATGGCAAGCGAAAGCCGCAAAGCGTTGTCCATCTTAGGTGCACTGCGTACAGGTGTCATTGACGTGTTAGCAACCAGTGCCAGTTGCGCCATGGCGCTATTGAATATGTCAGAACCAGCACCGAACGAGAAACGGATCACATTTCAACAGCCAGAGTAAACCACATACAAAGAAGTGAGATGTATCGCGGGTTTATTTCGCAATACAATTGACAATCGACGTTAAAAACACAAAGATCGTCACATCATTTGCTCAGGCGCGTTGCATCTGTTCATATTCAGAGCAGGCGCTAACCCGCAAACGTGGCGTCTGAGCCTATCACGCAGAAAAGGTGAGTGAAGATGAGCAACAAACTGGACCAACTCCGCGCCCTGACCACCGTTGTCGCTGACACTGGTGACATCGAAGCGATCAAAAAGTACCAACCACAAGATGCAACGACAAACCCGTCGCTGATCCTGAAAGCCGCGCAAATCAAAGAATATGCGCCGCTCATCGAAGAAGCGATTGCTTACGCCAAATCACACAGCAACGACGCCGATCAACAAGTGGCAGATACTTGCGACCGTCTTGCCGTGAATATCGGTAAAGAAATCCTCAACGCTATCCCTGGCCGTATTTCAACCGAAGTGGATGCACGCCTATCTTACGACACTGACGCCAGTGTGGCGAAAGCTCGTAAATTGATCAGCATGTACAACGAGGCTGGGATCAGCAACGACCGTATCTTGATCAAACTCGCCTCAACCTGGGAAGGTATTCGCGCTGCAGAGATCTTAGAAAAAGAAGGGATCAACTGTAACCTGACGCTACTATTCTCTTTCGCGCAAGCGCGCGCCTGTGCCGAGGCTGGTGTTTACTTGATCTCACCATTCGTTGGCCGCATCATGGACTGGTACAAAGCGAAGGAAGGCCGTGATTTCACACCAGCAGAAGACCCGGGCGTGAAATCCGTCACCACCATCTACAACTATTACAAGTCACATGGCTACAATACTGTGGTCATGGGCGCAAGCTTCCGTAACACCGGCGAAATCTTGGAACTGGCAGGCTGTGACCGTCTAACCATTAGCCCACAACTGCTGCAAGAGCTCAGTGACGCAGAGGGTGACGTGCCAGTGAAATTGCAAGATACTGGCGCCACAGAGCAGCGCCCAGCGCGTATGACCCATGCTGAGTTTATGTGGGAACATAACCAAGACGCGATGGCCGTTGAAAAACTGGCTGAAGGCATCCGCAATTTCGCGGTTGACCAAGGCAAGCTCGAAGCCATGATTCGCGAGCAACTGTGATTTAACACAATAAAAGCGGCTTAGGCCGCTTTTATGATTAACGTCGATACCGTATTCAACCTGTTCAATCTGTAGGTATACACATGGAACGCAAAATGCTAGCCAACGCCATTCGCGCCCTTGCGATGGACGGAGTTCAACAAGCTAACTCGGGACACCCAGGTGCCCCAATGGGTATGGCTGATATCGCCGAGGTTTTGTGGCGCGACCACATGAACCACAACCCACAAAATCCAGACTGGGCAAACCGCGATCGCTTTGTGCTATCAAACGGCCACGGCTCAATGCTGATTTACTCACTGCTGCACCTTACGGGTTATGACCTTGCCATTGACGATCTGAAGCAATTCCGTCAATTGCACTCAAAAACACCGGGTCACCCAGAGTACGGTTATGCTCCTGGCATCGAGACCACGACCGGTCCGCTTGGCCAAGGTATTACTAACGCCGTCGGTATGGCCGTGGCTGAGAAAGCACTGGCTGCTCAATTCAACCGTGACGGCCATGATATTGTCGATCATCACACATACGCGTTCCTTGGTGATGGCTGCCTGATGGAAGGTATTTCTCACGAAGCCTGCTCGCTAGCCGGTACCTTGGGCCTAGGTAAATTGATTGCGTTTTGGGATGACAACGGCATCTCAATCGACGGTCACGTTGAAGGTTGGTTCTCTGACGATACGCCAAAACGTTTTGAATCTTATGGCTGGCAGGTTATCCCTGCGGTCGACGGCCACGATCCTGCTGCGATTCAAGCAGCTATCGAAGCGGCAAAAGCTGAAACCGGCAAACCAACGCTTATTTGTACCAAAACCACCATTGGTTACGGTTCGCCAAACAAAGCCGGTAGCCATGACTGCCACGGCGCACCGTTAGGCGAAGACGAAATCAAAGCGGCACGCGAATTCCTTGGTTGGGAGCACGGTCCGTTTGAGATCCCACAAGACATTTATGCACAATGGGATGCAAAAGAAGCCGGTGCCGCCAAAGAAGCGGCATGGAACGAAAAATTCGCTGCCTATCAGGCGCAGTATCCAGAACTCGCGGCGGAATTTACCCGTCGAATGAACGGTGACCTGCCTTCAAACTGGGACAGCGAAACCCAAAAGCTCATCAAAGACCTACAGGCTAACCCTGCGAAAATTGCTTCACGTAAAGCGTCGCAAAACGTACTAGAAGCCTTCGGCAAACTGCTACCTGAACTGCTTGGCGGTTCGGCGGATCTGGCGCCATCAAACCTCACCATGTGGTCTGGGTCAAAAGCCATTACCGCTGACGATGCAAGCGGTAACTACCTACACTACGGTGTTCGTGAGTTTGGTATGACGGCCATCATTAACGGTATTGCATTGCATGGCGGCTTTGTACCTTACGGTGCGACCTTCTTGATGTTTATGGAATACGCGCGTAACGCGATGCGTATGGCGGCCCTGATGAAGGTGCAAAACATTCAGGTTTATACTCACGATTCCATCGGCTTGGGCGAAGACGGCCCAACTCACCAGCCGGTCGAGCAAATGGCTAACCTGCGCCAGACACCAAACATGAGCACTTGGCGTCCATGTGATCAGGTAGAATCAGCCGTTGCGTGGAAGGCAGCCGTTGAGCGTAAAGACGGCCCAAGCGCGTTGATCTTCTCGCGTCAAGGCCTTGCCCAACAAGAGCGTGATGATGCACAGCTTGCTAACATTGCCAAAGGCGGCTACATCCTGAAAGATTGCGCGGGCAAGCCAGAGCTTATCTTGATTGCAACTGGCTCTGAGGTTGAGCTAGCCGTTGATGCGGCGGCACAACTGAGTGAGTCAGGCAAGCAAGTACGTGTGGTTTCCATGCCAAGCACGGATCTGTTTGACAAGCAAGATGCAGCCTATCGCGAATCTGTATTGCCATCAGACGTGACAGCGCGTATCGCGATCGAAGCCGGCATTGCCGACTACTGGTACAAGTACGTGGGTCTAGACGGTCGTATCATTGGCATGACGTCTTTTGGTGAATCAGCACCGGCTGGTGAGCTATTTAAGATGTTTGGTTTCACCGTTGAAAACGTTGTGGAAACCGCCAACGAACTACTCGCCTAGTTCCTTATAGCCAGCGATTAGCACGCTAACGCGCACAAAGGCCAGTCTTAGACTGGCCTTTTTTATGTCCTTTCGCCACGGTTCAGTAAAGTCAGTAAAGAAAGCGACTGGCTGATGGACGACGATGATACGCAGCTCTCACACCGAGATCGTGGCGAAGATGTTCAGAGAGCTCATCTGTTGAACAAACGTTCAACATTTTATTAGATCGCGTAATGCCAACCGTGATAGTGACAACCTTCATCACAGTGATGGTAAAACCTTGTTTCGTAATTGCCATCAGTGACTTTCCTCTCATTATTTTTTCAACATACTCGCCATCATAAAACCTCAAGTTATATTGAGGTAAATGAAAATCACAGCTACGGGAGCAAAAAATGACCATGAGTGTCGGGCAAGTGGCTAAGCGTGCGGGGGTAAAGGTCTCTACCCTGCATTTTTACGAACAAAAGGGGCTAATTATGAGTCAACGCAACGCGGGTAACCAACGTCGTTACGACCGTGCAGTGCTGCGTCGCCTCGCCGTGATCAAAGCGGCGCAAAATGTTGGCCTGTCACTGGATGCGATTGGCAAAGCACTCAGCGAACTTCCTTCACACCAAGCTCCCACTCAAGCGCAATGGCGTAAAATGGCAGAGCACTGGGATCAGACCCTGAACGACCAAATTGCGCGGCTTCAACAGCTACAGTCAAGCCTCAGTGGCTGCATCGGCTGCGGCTGCCTCTCTATGAAATCATGTGCGCTCTATAATCCCAATGACGCGGTGGGCGAAGCCACCAAAGATGACAACGTGCTCAACCACCCAAAAACCAATGTGTCTGATCTTTTAAAACACTGGGGACAAAATAAGTAATAAACGCTTTACATGAACTGGGATTGCTGTATGGTGGACACAGCTCTGGAACATGGAGCATCAATGATTCATCAAGTAAAAGTCGACATAAGCTACGCTATTATCAATATTATAGAGTTTCTAACGTTACCCACTTTCGCTTTTAGACATTTCATCGACTCCGTTCAAAGCTACCCTATTTATTTTAATTTAAGAGAGAATGATTATGTCTAATCAATCAACTGGTATCGTAAAGTGGTTTAACGAAGAGAAAGGTTTTGGTTTCATCACTCAAGACAGCGGCGAAAAAGACGTGTTTGTACACTTCCGCGCGATTGTTGGTGAAGGCTTTAAAACCCTTACCGAAGGCCAACGTGTAAACTTTACCGTTGAGCAAGGCCAAAAAGGCCCACAGGCATCTAACGTTTCTGTTGCATAAGAAACCTTGTCTGACTGATTGTAGGGCGCCGTTGGCGCCCTTTTTTGTGCCTGTCGTTCAGATACCCGCGATAATAAAAAGGCCCCACAAGCACTTGCTGTGGGGCCTTTTGTAACCTTGACCATCAATTAACATTGATTAGCTTTGCATTGATTAGCTTTGTTGCATCTTCTGACGTTTTTTCAAAAAGGAGAGCCAGCTTTCGACGGCTTCATCCGGCGAAATACGTTGCGCGACTTTGGCTTGCTCAAGGGCATGATCAAACTGATTCAATTTGTAATACGCTTGTACTTTCGCTAGCGCAATATCCTTCTTAGAAGCCCCTTTTTCAGCCCTATCCAGCGAAGTGAGTGCTTGCTGATAGTCACCCTGCTGAATTTGCATCAAGGCCAGCTGCCAGTGATATTGGCTCTCTTTCTTAGCGGCCAGTTGCCAAGCTGAAATGGCCTGAGGCCATTCACGCGCTTGTTGCCAAAGGCTGGCTTGCTGAGCAAGTGTTTGCGCATCTTGCTCGCTCTCAGGCAGTCCCTTCAGCCACTTGGCTGCGCGCTCAGGAACACCGACATTGGCGTAAAGCTGTGCCACTGTCCGTTGCTCACTCGGCTCTAGAGCTATCCCTTTGCGCTTGGCAAGTAAATAGGTGCTAATCGCATTTTTCGGCTGTTCTAAGCGCACATAGTTGGCCGCCAATTGACGCCACCACTGTTTATTATCTGGCTCAAGGGCAATCAAGGCTTTTAAAGTGGGGGTCGCCCCGCGCCATTGCTCCAATTGCAATTGCGCCCCAAGCTTGAGTGACAATGCCGACACGGTGGCCGTGTTATTCATGGCGCGCTCATAATCCGGATACGCAGCCAACACTTTCTGCCATTGCTCGCGTTGATAATGCGCTTGCATGATACGCAGCCACACATCTTCGGCCTGCTCGGCTTTCTCTTTGGGCACCGAGCGGGCAAGCGGATAATAATATTGCAATGCCGCCGCATATTGCCCATCAATCAGCAGTAAATCGGCTAACATACGCTTGGTTTGCCATGCTTGCGCATCTTGCAATTGCTCGCTATCTACCGCGCGCTTGATATGAACAATCGCTTTATCATTGTTGCCATATTGCCAATAGAAAACCCCCAGCGCACGGTCAACAAAGGCTTTGTCAAAATCACGTTTCACATTCAGCTTGTTGAGTAGCGCAATGGCTTCGCCCAACTTAGACGCTTGCTCTAACGCTTGTGCCTTTTCAATCGATAAGGCAACCGAGGGTGACAACTGCGCCGCGGCAGGCAGCGCAAACATCAATGCCAAGGTAAAGATAAGTCGTTTCAACATTAGCGTAAGTTAAACTCCAATTTGATCTGCTGACCCGGCTGCGCCACGGCTTCTCCATTCACCACTTTGGGCTCGTACTTCCATTTACGCAGCGCTCGCAGTGCTTCACGTTCAAACACACGGGGCGGATTTGCTTCAACCACACTTAAATCTTGCGGTCGACCGGAAGGGCTAATGGTAAAACGCACCACTACATACCCTTCTAAACCACGACGCATGGCGCGTGGTGGATAATTGGGTTCCACTCGAAACAGCGGCATGGCCTGCTGATTATTCGGCCCCTGCATGACGCTTAAATCTCCCAGAGAGGGAGCTTGCACCATGACGCCTTGAATGTTGGTCTGCAAATTCAGCGTTGGCATATCCGGCTGAGCGGAAGCTGTCGATTGTGTTTGCGTTACCGGCGTCGGCGTATCTGGCATTTCCGGTGGTTTCGGCCGCTCTGGCACCGTGCGCTGACGACGCTGCACATCGGTGTCTGGCTCCTGCATAAAAATATCGATGCTCATCGAGGTCGACTTTTCTTGCGGGCGCTGGGTACTGTGACCCACCATCAGAGCCATCAGCATAAATAGGCCTAACGTGAATACCAGCGCGACTGGCATTGAAATCAGCCATCGCTTCATTATGGCGACTCCGTAGCCAAGGCAATACTCGCGATCCCTGCTCCCTTGGCAGCATCCATCACTTTCACGACGGTGCCATTATACGCCAGTTCATCGGCTTGAATCACAAGGGACGCATCCGGCTTATCCAACAGCACATGCTCTAACGTCGCTTCGACACGCTCTACATCCACCAAACGCTTATCAATATAGATTTCATTCGATGCGGTCACTGCGACAAAGATACCGGCATCTTTTTGGCTGGTTGCATGGCTCGCCTCGGGACGGTTCACTTCCACCCCGGATTCGCGCACAAACGAGCTGGTGACGATAAAAAAGATCAACATGATGAACACAATGTCCAACATGGAGGTTAAATCGATTTGCGCTTCCTCGCGCTGCTTATGAGGTCGAATCAATCGCATTACTGACTCCGAAGCGCCTGTTCAAGCGCAACTTCTCGGCGCTGACAGGCTTTAACTAAACGGGCGTGGGCAAACATGCCGGCAAGGGCTGCCACCATGCCAGCCATGGTCGGCAGCGTGGCCATTGAGATCCCCGATGCCATCAAGCGTGGTTCGCTGGTCCCTTGACTGGCCATCACATCAAATACCGAGATCATTCCAGTGACTGTGCCCAACAGGCCCAACATCGGGCAAATAGCCACCAGCGCTTTAATTAAATTGAGGTAGCGCCCCAGTTCATGCTGCGCTTCAAATAGCCACCCTTGGCGAATAGCGCGTGCATACCATGAATGGTGATCAGTGCGTGCTTGCCAGGCCGATATCCACGCTTGCCGTTGTGCCGGAAACCGTGAGTATAAGTACAACAAACGTTCGATCACCAAAACCCAGCAAAACAGCACTACCACACCCAGCCACCATAGCACTGGCCCACCTTGCGCCATAAAATGGCGCAAGATAAACCAAATATCTTGGTGATTGAATTGGGAAAGTAGCTCTACATCCATCATGCTGCTTGTCCAGTGGCCGCCGTATTCGCTGGTTGCTCGGCTTGTTCTGCAACAAGGCTAATACTTTGTTTTTCTAACATACCTCGAATATGATCGGCCTGCCCGCTCAAAATATTATGCGCAAGAAGCAGTGGGATCGCCGCGATCAAGCCAAGTACCGTGGTCACAAGAGCCATCGAAATACCGCCTGCCATCACTTTCGGGTCGCCATTACCAAACTGGGTAATCACTTGGAAGGTTTCGATCATCCCAGTCACTGTTCCTAACAGACCCAGCATTGGCGCCAGTGCTGCCAGTAGTTTCAACATAGAGAGACCTTTTTCACAGCCTTGCTGCTCATCGACAACCGCTTCCAGCAAACGTAACTCCAGCGATTCAACATCGCGTTGTGGTGCATCGTGATACACCTTAAGGACACGACCCAGTGGGTTATCCTCTGGTGACTCTGGATGTTTCAGCTGACGATGCATTTTGGCATGAATAGACAGCAGTACCGCGCCGCGATAGAGCGCAATTAACAGACCAACCGCTAATAACGCCGCAATCACTTTGGCCACAAAACCACCTTGGCTAAAACGATCCGCCAAGCTTGGCGCTTTCTCTAATTGACTGAGGAGAAAGCCGCGCGACGGATCAACCAGTACAGGCTCACCCACCGAGGTGATCGCTTGCTCAAGCGTGAATGTGGTGAGGGTATTATCAGGTTGCGCACGATACGGGATCGCCACCTTTCTATCCGACTGCCAGTTTAAATAGCCCTGCGGGCTCACCAGCCCAAGGTTACCGATGCGTACTACCGACTGCTCAGACGACACGCCTTGCGCATCCACAACCGGCAGCGTCAACGCTTGCAGTTCGCTGCTGGTTTGCATTTGGGTGAGCATCCCTTGCCACAGCGTATTTAGCTGTTTGAGTGACGGCAATGTATCGGCGGCAACGATCTCTGAAACGGTTTGATTAAAGGTCGGTTGCGTGATGCCAACATAGCTGGAAGCACTGTCGGTTTGAATGGTTTTGCTCGCTTGACGCACTACGCCAAATAGCTCTCCCAAACTGCCCGATTCTAAGCGAAGTTTATCTTCCAACGACGCCAGTTGTTGCTCGTTGTCACTAAAAGTGTCACTGAGTTTTTCGGTTTCCGCCTCAAGCGCATTACGGGTTGCTTTCAACTGATTCAGTTTGGCGCGCAGCTCCCGCTCCGTCATCGCAAACTCCGCTTCACGCGCTTGGTTGTGTTCACGGGCTTGCTGCTGCGCTTGTTGGGTTTGGCCCACAAGATCGTCAGCATGGGTCAAAGGCGCGACAGCAATAAAACAGGCTGCAGCAATCAGGGTTTTCCAGCTCATGATTTCACCCCTTGGTTGGCACTTAAAGGCAGAGATAACAACGACGGCGCCACTTGTTTTTGTGCAACCGCGAAGGCTTTATCCACGGCTTCGCCCGCACTCGCATCCAAGGATACCCACTGCGAATCTCGTGTGCTCCATACCCAATGCTTCTTGCCATCAAGGCTACGCGCCACCAGCGACACGCGACCAAGATGCAGCACATCCACTTGATGCGCCCGACCATCCAGCGCAATGGTATCTTGGTAAGCATCTAGCTTGGTGCCATAGTCACGCTCAATTTGATAGGCCTCGAGAATACGGCGAAACTTCTCCGAATCCGCCACATCGGCGCGACCCATCATCGCTTGAAGTTTTTCTAGGCGTGCTTGGCGCTGCTCCGCTTTCAGTGGCATATCTTTAGCAATCCACTGTTCCAATCCGTCAAGCATGCGGTACATCAAAGGTACAATGCCTTGGCGCGTCTCTTTGATCTCGATGATTTGATCGCGAAGGCTTTGTGCTTCTACCTGTTGGTTGCTCACCAAGTTTTGTAGGTGATCGCGGTAGATTTCTAAATTACTGATCTGAGTTTGGATTTGCTCAATTTCTTGACGCATAGCCAAACTGGCATCGGCGCGGCGATTAATGCGTGATTGCGACTGCGCCGCTTCTTGGGTGGTTTTACCCTCGATGGCTTGCGCCTTTTCGAGCTGATCTGCACTCACCGCTGGCGTAAACGCCAAACAGGACGCAACGCCCAGCACGAGCCGAAATGAAGACGATTTTATCATGGTGATATCTACAAACATGCTTGGTGATATGGCTTCCGCCATAAACAAAAGTGAGAATAGTTTCTATTTGCGTGTAATGTACCGAGTTTGGCGGCAAAGATCTAGCCTAGCAGCATAGGGAGCGGAGAATATTGCGGCTTATCAGTAAAGAAGAAGTGACAATAAAAACTAAAAACACATCAAGTAGATAGCGACCAACTGGGTGTTAGCCTAACTCTGCACTTGGCCGATTAAGCCCAAAGACAACAGCGCACGCCATTACTCTCTTTTAATCGCGTGCACTCATTGGCTATCAATACCCTGTTGTTTCCGAGGTGTTTTTATAGATTTTGCCGTTTTTCATGATCACAACGAAGTGCGCATCAGGCTCAGCAATCAGGTCGAGATTCTCCAGCGGATTACCCTCAACAAGCAGTATATCGGCGATAGCGTCCTCTTCTATCACCCCTAATTTTCCTGGATATGGACTCCGCTTGCCAGACAACGCAAGCAAGGCTGCATTCCCAGACGTTGCCATCGATAACACTTCAGCCGGCGTGTACCACTTTGTCATCGTGGTTAAGATCGCGCCTTGGTTTTTGGTCATGGCAGGATTGAATAAAATATCTGTGCCCCAAGCCACCTTAAGGCCATATTGCTTGGCAAGCTTAAAGGCGTTGTCGGTGCCTTGGGCGACCTGTTGCTGTTTTACTTTCGCCTCTCCTTGCGTCGGATTCGAGTACTCGTTAGCAAGGAAGGCTTGGCCGCTCAGCCATACGCCTTTTTCCGCCATTAATTGTGCAGTTGCTTCATCCATGAGCTGTCCATGCTCAATCACTTTCACACCCGCGTTGATCGCAGTTTGAATCGCTTTAGGCGTGTAGGCATGTACCGTCACATAGGTGCCCCAGTTATCTGCCGCATCTACCGCAGCGCGGAATTCTTCTTCCGAGTATTGGGCCACATCAATCGGATCATACGCAGAGGAGACGCCGCCTCCCGCCGCGAGTTTAATTTGCGAGGCACCCAACATCAGTTGCTCGCGAACGCGCTTTCTTACTTCCGCCACCCCATCCGCTATCACACCACCATTCAGCGATTCACCGCGGCTCAGCCCAGCATTGTTCGCGGCAGGCACCTCATAACGCATCCTAAAATCACCATGTCCGCCTGTTTGCGAAATCATTGCACCGGAGGGCCAAATGCGCGGCCCGGCGACTATACCCTCGTCAATCGCTTTTTTCAGACCAAATACCGGCCCACTAAGATCACGTACACTGGTAAAGCCACGCATTAACGTGCGCTCAGCTTCTTGTGCGGCCCGAAGATTGATATAGCCGACGTCTGCAGTAAGCAGTTGTGGGACGGAAACAGTCGCCAACATCGCATGCCAATGTGCATCAATCAGCCCCGGCATCAGCGTGCGTCCCTCACCTTGGATCACAGTGGAGTTCAATGACGGCACCACGTCAATCGGGTGACTCGAAATCCGTGTGATCTTGTTTCCCTCAACTAAAACATGTTTTGGGACCGAAAGCTGCGCAGATTGACCATCGAAAATACGCACATTTTCAAACAACACACTTTGTGGATGCGGCGCCAACTGCGCCTTAACCGAGACCACCAACAACAAGCCGCCCACAACGAACGTCATCCATCGCATCAACCTCTCCATCTCACACTCCTTGTACTCAGTAACAAAAAGCGACTCAAACCTTGTCCACAGCGCCTGCTCCTCGCTCATTGAACAAACCACAGGACGATGAGGTTCTGACCGCACTGTCTATTAAATTAGCCAACCACACCAAAAAGCCCAAATTTTTAGAGAGTTATCGCAATTTTGTTGATCTTGCTGTGGCACGCTCTACGGCCCATTGAATATATCTCGTTCCCACACTCCTGCGTGGGAACGAGATATATCCATAAATGAGTACGATGAAATAAGACCAGCGCCTAGATGTTACTGCAGGAAGTTTACTTTATTCTGGAGAAGCTAATCGTCGTCCTCGCTGTTAGCCTCGTCCTCTGGCTCAAAGCCGGTTTTCGATAAATCTGAGAACGACTCGGCTAGGTTATCATTCACTTCTCGACAGCTTTTTAGAATCGCATCGCGAAGCTCTTCGCCCATGGCCGCATCGGTACCATTGGACTCAATCAGTTTGTCGAGGTATTGGTCAAAGTCATCCGGTAGACCAAAATCGAGAGTCGGTGTTGGCATGATTCCTCCTAGCGCATGAGTTTGGCGCGCATTATTCACTCCTATTCAGACACCTGAGAATGGATAGCGAGCCATTCTATAGTAACGACGAACACGTATTACTTTCTTAAGATAGCGCAGGATAGGTAAAGTGCGTATCAACAAATAACTCGTTCCCACGCTCCTGGAAAAGCGTATTATGCCCTTTACTAGGATTAAAAAATTACTTAAAAATCAATGGTATAATATC